>CAZDNZ010000104.1:0-3901 GCA_964506925.1 uncultured Pseudomonadales bacterium
CTATGTTTAATCCCGACGCCATTCGTCAACAATTTAAGATTTTTCAGCATCAGCCAAAATTGGTGTATCTGGATAGTGCAGCCAGTGCCCAAAAGCCCCAACTGGTGCTGGACGCTATGCAGCAATTTGAACAAACCCGTTATGCAAATATTCATCGGGGGCTATATAGCTTAAGCCAGCAGGCTACCCAAGCGTATGAGGATGCCCGACATGTGGTGCAGCGCTTTATGCATGCTGCGCAACCGGAAAGTATTATTTTTACACGCAATACCACCGAAGGTATTAATTTGGTGGCGCAAGCATGGGCGGCAGAGCACCTGCAACCGGGCGATGCTATTCTTATTTCGCGGTTGGAGCATCATGCTAATATTGTACCGTGGCAAATGTTGGCAGCCACTAAAGGTTTAAAAATTTTGGTTGCTGAGTGTACGCCAGAGGGACATTTGCCGCTGAGCGCAGTCGAGCATATGTGGCAGGATAATATCAAACTGGTTGCGTTGACGGCCTTCTCGAATGCGTTGGGGACACAGCCAGACGTTGCCGGCATTATCCATTTTGCGCATGCCAACAAAGCTAAAGTTATGCTGGATGCCACACAGGCGGTGGTGCATGGTACGGTGGATGTACAGGATCTGGCTGTGGATTTCCTCGCCTTTACTGGCCACAAACTGTATGGGCCCACCGGCATTGGCGTGCTGTATATCCGGCCGGATTTACTGGCGGATATGGTGCCTTATCAAGGTGGGGGTGATATGATAGACGAGGTGCACCTGCCCATGGGGACAACCTATGCGGCGGCGCCGGCTAAATTTGAAGCTGGTACGCCAAATATTACCGGTGCTATTGGGCTGGCTGCGGCCATTAAATGGCTGGATAATTTTGCCAAAGAGGATATTGCCACCCACGAGGCTGGTTTACGCCAAGCCGCCGTTGATGGCCTGCAGGAAATAGCAGGTATAACGATTTATGGAGCTACCGATGCCAGTGCAGTGATTAGTTTTAATATAGAAGGTGCCCACAATAGCGATGTGGCCACCCTGCTGGATGCGCAACATATTGCCTGCCGGAGTGGGCATCATTGCTGTATGCCGCTAATGGAAAAATTGGGTATTCCCGGCACCGTTCGCGCCAGTTTTGGCATTTATAATACCATGGACGACGTAGAAAAACTGGTGGCTGGCGTAGCCAAAGCCAAAAAAATGCTTAAGGTTTAGCTGTATGCCAAAAATATCTATTCAGCCGGCGTGCCCGGTGGCCGATATCCAATCACGTCCCCTCCGAGACAAAGTGATTGCTGCCCTGCAAATGGTGTACGACCCTGAGTTGCCGGTGAATATCTATGATTTAGGTCTGATTTATCATATTGATATTGTTAATGAACAATCGCAAAATGGTGCAGATGTACGCTTAACTATGACCCTCACAGCCCCCAATTGCCCCGTGGCAGATGCCCTGCCGCAAAGCGCAGCCCATGCGGTGCAACAAATACCCGAGGTGCAGCAATGCACCTACCAACTGGTTTGGGAACCTAAATGGAACCAAGATATGATGACAGATGCGGCTAAATTAGAGCTGGGTATTTTTTAAAAGGTTGGCGTTACCGATACCTTATTGTGGTGGCCGCGCTAACGTGCGAATCGCACGTTGCTCCAGTTCTTCAATACGTTGAATGGTTCGTTGCGCACCGTTATAAGCCTGATTCAGCTCCTGTAGTTTGACAATTTCCGACACACCATTAACGTTAGATGTCTCCAGATTGCCTTGTAACACCGTAAAATTATCTAAAGCCGGGGCTGGTTGCACACCATCCGGTGTGCGGTAGCCAGCGTAGCCAGCCCGTTGTAGTTGTTTTTGTGCTTCGGGCGTAAAGCGGAACAAACCAATATTGGCAACAGGGCCTTCTTCGGTACTAATAGTACCATCTGCGGTTACTTTAATTTCAGCCGCTTCAGCAGGAATAGCAATGGGTGCACCCCCATCGTCCAGCACAGGGTTGTTGCGCTCATCCACCAAGCTGCCATCTTGGGTTAGGTTAAACTGGCCATTGCGGGTATATGTTATCGTGCCATTATCATCCACGGCAAAAAATGCATCTCCATTAATGGCGAGGTCGAGCGGATTATTCGTTTGTTCCATCCCCCCTTGTGAAAAATCGGCAACAATGCCGTTCATACGCGGATAATCGCCAACGCGGTCGGGGAATTGGGGATGATTATCCTGCAAGTAATCAAAATGAATCAGGCGCTTAAAGCCACCAGTGTCAATATTTGCCACATTATCGGCGATGGTTGTCAGGGCTTTTTGTTGCCCTAATAATAAAGATCCCAGCAGGTTCACGCTTTCTGTCATGCGTTGATTAAAGCAAGGGGCGTGCCAGAATAAGATACAGGAATAATATATATCGTTGATAAGTTTCTTGTCCTCATTTTGGCGATAATCAAATAAAAAGTGAAGAACGTTCATCATAATCCATGTGAAGATAAAGCTAAATGTAAGCTGACATAAGATAGTATCGCATGCGTGTTCAAGGCAACTTCAAAAAATACTAGACCTGTGGATAATTGCCGTTATACTGTTCGGTGAAAGCCTGCGTGGCAAAAAACAAAAAAGTAAGAGTTTGACTGATGACCGATCATGCCAGCATCCAGCAGGATATTAAAACCATACGCGATATTGAAGGTGCTTTGGAAGAAGCCGAGAGTTTTATCGGACGGGTTAAGGATAATAAGGTACGCCTGACCCTCCAGAATGGCCAGATTTCCATTACCCGCGATGAAATGGCTAAAATTACGGATTTGGTGATAACGCTGGAGCGTTCGGGCAAAGCGCTGGATAGTGCGGTTAAATATTTGCGGGAACTCATGGCTTTTGATGAAGTAAGCCAGATGTTTTCGCGTCGGTATATTTTGCACTTAACAGAAAAAGAAATGCTGCGCGCGAAGCGTTATGAAAATGCTTTTAGCTTACTGGTTATGGAAATGGAAGTACTGCCAGCCGATGATATGGCGTTGCCACACCTAACGTCCGACGATATTAATCTGGTTGTGGGGGAGGCGGCTCGCGCGGTGCGCCGCCGTATTCGGGATGCCGATTCAGCCGGCCGCATGGGCGAACGCGCATTTTTACTGCTTCTGCCAGAAACAGAGGCCGGCGGTGCTGTCACCCTTGCCGAAAGACTTATGAAAGATGTTGAGCAAACGCTCGATGTGAGTGGTGGCAAAGTGCGGATGGCCAGTTACTGTGCTCTACTAGATGGCTTGGATCCAGCTTTGGAAAGTATGGCACACGTATTGTTTCAAATAGATCAAAAGCTAGCCGAGGCACGCGAAGATGGGGTGAACACCCTAGTTAAGTAAATTGTTGTCGTTAAACTGTATCATCATAAAGTTAAAAAACGATAGGAATATGGCCTCGGTTCTCAGGCATAGTCCTTTTTTCTCCTAGCAAAAAATAACGCTTTCGCGTACGCTGACGCTAAAAGAAGAAGGAAAAGATACGCATTTATGGCCAATACATTCCCTAAACGCCTGATTGTTTTTGGAACCAAGCATTTCAGTAAACAGATTGAGGGGCTATTGCCCGATACAGGCCAAAAAGTGAGCCAGCTAATCCTTGAGCCGTATGATATTTTATCGGAAGTTTATGGTCAGTTAAAGGAAGCACAGCAGCCACCACTGGTTCTTTTGCAGTTGGCGGCCATCCCCATTGATGAACAAGGATTGGTGAAAGCTATGCTGGCGTATGCACCTGTCGTGGGCCTAAGCGATGATCGGGCATTAAATGCGTCGTTGCGTAATGATGGGTTAGCCATGTTTGTGCCTGAAATGCGTTTGTCTGCCGATGTGTTGGACTACACCCTCCAAAACGCTTGGGGGCATTTTCAGTTGCATATTGAGGTTGG
>CAZDNZ010000105.1:0-3857 GCA_964506925.1 uncultured Pseudomonadales bacterium
GTAGTAGTACGTTTATTGTGCCCGATGGCTCCAGTTATAGAGTGTCCAATGGTAATTTAAGTATTACAGAGTGGGCAGAGCTTAGGTAAATTGAGGGACTCGGAGCGGGTTGCTTTTTGGTATATAGCTTCCTGATACTGCCGTTTCAGTGTCCCGGCATTGGCCCCCGCGCCAGCGGGTAAAGCCCCCAAGAAGGTATGATAGGGCCGAGACCAGCGCCAGCGCAGGCTCGGTTCACGCGCACGCGGTCCCGCCGTCAGGCGGGAGGCGCCCATAGCCTGCCCTGACAACACCAAAACCGCCTTTCTAACTGCGCGTCCGTTACCGATAGCCCTCACTGCCCTTGCCAAGATGGCAGACAACCGCCGGGGTTCATGTTAAAGTTGGGGCATGTTTGAAGCAAAACCCTCTGCCGCCGAGTACACCCCCGCCGAGGCGGCGGCTGAAATTGCCCGCCTGACCCAGCTGGTGCGGTATCATAACGAACGCTACCATGTGCTGGATGATCCAGAAATATCAGATGCTGAATACGACCGCTTGTTTCAGCAGCTACAGGCGCTAGAGGCGGCGTTTCCGGCATTTGCTGCGCCAGATTCCCCCACCCAGCAGGTAGGCGCCGAGGCCAAGGGGCATCATGTGCCTGCCCATGCCACCGCGGGTGAGGCCTTTACAGAAAAACCCCATCTCGAGCGCATGTTATCGTTACAGAATATTTTTACCGCAGCAGAGCTGGATCAGTTCCTGCAGCGGGTACAGGATTATCTGGCACTGTCGGCGCCGCCGGAACTGGTTATCGAGCCGAAGATAGACGGTGTTGCGCTATCGCTGACCTATGTGCAGGGGCAGCTGCAGCAAGCCCTTACCCGGGGGGATGGCAGCAGCGGCGAGGATGTTACCCGTAATGCCCTGACCATTGCAGATATCCCCCATCAGCTGGCCACATCACAGATGCCGTGCCCGGATGTGCTGGAAATTCGGGGGGAAGTGTACATGCAGCGCGATGACTTTGAGCAAATGAACGCTGCCCGCGCTGCCGCTGGCGAAAGGGTGTTTGCAAACCCGCGCAATGCTGCGGCTGGCAGCTTGCGCCAACTGGATGCCAACATAACCGCCGCGCGGCCTTTGCGGTTTTGGGCGTATGCTTTGGGGCGCGTGGAAGGGCAGGCCTTTACCACCCATATGGCCGAGCTGGCAAGCCTCCGGGCGTGGGGTTTTCCGCCTCTGCCCGCCGAAGTAACGGCCGATCCTGCCTTTGTTCATGCTTATTATGATCAGATGCTGGCGCAGCGTGCGGCCATGCCGTATGCGATTGATGGCTTGGTGTATAAGGTGAACAATAAGCAATGGCAGGCGCGCTTGGGCACCATTGCGCGCGCACCACGCTGGGCGATTGCCCATAAGTTTCCGGCCGAACAAGCGCGGACGCGGGTGCAAAAAATTGATGTGCAGGTCGGGCGTACCGGCGTCATTACCCCCGTGGCGCGGTTGGCGCCAGTGAGTATTGGGGGGGTGATGGTCAGCAATGCTACGTTGCACAACGCGGCCTACATTGCCGAGCGCGATATTCGGGTGGGCGATATGGTGTTTGTAGAACGGGCGGGGGATGTCATTCCCAAAGTTGTGCAAGTGATTATGGCCGAGCGGCCAGCAGATGCCGAGCCATATGTGTTTCCCGCAGCCTGCCCGGCTTGTGGCGAACCACTGGTGCAACTGGCCGACGAGGCCGCGCATCGGTGCCTGAATATTCGGGATTGTCCTGCACAGCTGGAGGGGCGTATCAATCATTTTGTCGGCAGGCAGGGGTTAGATATTCAAGGGCTGGGCGAAAAGCAGGTGCGTCGGTTTGTGCAGGAGGGCAAAGTGCTGAGTTTAGGCGATATTTTTCGGCTGGAGCGCTACGCGGCCGACCTCATGCTGGAACAGGGGTATGGCGAAAAATCGGTAACGCAATTACTGGCAGCCATTCAACAGGCCAAAGAGCCGGAGCTGCCCCGTTTTCTGACGGCGTTGGGTATTCCACTGGTGGGCGAAGAAGCGGCGCGGTTGCTGGCAGGACGGTATCAGCAGCTGGATGCTTTAGTGGAGGTTGCGGTGCAAAATCCAGAGGATATAGAAAGCATTGATGGCTTTGGGGGGAAAATGTCTCAGAGTGTACATGCCTTTTTTGCGAACGCGCATAACCAGCAGCTGTTGCAGGATTTATCGGCAGAAGGTGTGCAGCCGCGCCCCTATCAGCCAGTCATGACGACTGCCCAGCCGCTGGTGGGGAAAACAGTGGTACTGACCGGTAGCCTGAACTCAATGAGCCGCGCCGAGGCCAAAAGTGCCTTGCAAGCCTTGGGCGCAAAGGTGGCCAGCAGTGTAAGCCAGCATACCCATATGGTGGTGGCGGGGCAGGAGGCAGGGCGCAAATTAACCCAAGCACAAGAGCTGGGGGTACAGGTGATCGATGAAGATGAGCTGGGTGCTATATTGGGGCGTGGGGAAGATTTGTCGGCATAACGTATTGTAATTTATGCTCATTTACTTTAACAACAAAACCCCCCGAAGGGGGCATTTCTTTTTCTTATTGATCCTCACGAGCGAGGATGTTTCATTTTTTGCGTAAAGCAGAGGGAACGTCAAAGCGGTGACAGATGTTCGCCGCAGGGGTGTGGCAATGGTGTTCATCAGCCGTTGCACAATTTTATAAAACAGCTTTGTGCGGGGCAGAACTTAAGTTTACGATGTGGGTATGAATTTTAGGTCTCTTTACGAAGCCAAGTTGCAAGCTGGCGAGCTGGTGGCCGATCCTGCGCAGCAAACCGCTGTGCAACACTTGCATGCTTTATCCTGCGGGGCGTTGGCGGGCAAGCGGGGGGTTTATTTGTACGGGCTGCCCGGGCGGGGCAAAAGTATGCTGATGAATCTGTTTTATGCGGCCGACGATGGCCAAACCAAACGACGGGTTTATTTTCATACATTTATGGAGGAACTGCATCAGCGGATGCAGCAACAAAATGGTGAAGCTGCCGGCGACCCCCTGCAGCTGATTGCGCAAGATATTGCCCAGCAGGCGGATATTCTCTGTTTTGATGAATTTTACCTAACGAACATTGCCGATGCCATGTTTTTGGGGCGGTTTATGCAGCTATTCTTTCGGGCAGGCGGGCAGCTGTGCCTAACCAGTAACTGGGCCATCGATGATTTATTTGTGAATGGTATGAATCGGCATTTGGCCAAGCCGTTTATTCAATTACTTGCGCAGCATTTGCAAGCGGTTGAGGTGGCAGGGCAAGTGGATTATCGCACCACCAAAATAGATACACAGGTACCTACGCTCCCCCTCTGGTTTGTGGGCTGTGGCGAGGCCGCGCGTTACTGGCGAGCCGAGAAAAAGCTGGAGCTGGACGGGCGATCCATGGTGTTTTCTTTTGCAGATTTATGCGAAGCGCCCCTCGGCCGCGAGGATTATATGCAGTTGGCAACAACGTATGATATTTTGATCGTGCATAATATCCCGATTTTTACTGCCGATGCGACCGATGCCTTGCTCCGTTTTGTGACATTAGTGGATATTATGTATGAATATCGGCGCACGCTGATTTGTACAGCGGCGGCGCGTCCAGAAGATTTGAACACCGATGAGGCGATGGCGGCGGTGTTTGCGCGGGGGGTTTCTAGGTTGTACGAAATGCAAAACTGGCCGAAGTAATTTTAATGGCTTGCGGAAAAACGTGGTTTTCCTTAAGCCACCGGACGTAGATTTTACCCTGCTGCGGTCTGTGACCATACCGCTGGCCGGAGCCCGTGACTAATCCTCTCCGCCGTATTTTGCTGCGCAAAAGATGGCGGATCACTGGCGGCCTAGCGAATTT
>CAZDNZ010000106.1:0-2535 GCA_964506925.1 uncultured Pseudomonadales bacterium
TTTATTTTGTGCTAGATTATGTGCAATGAATGAAGATAAAACCCAACTCGATCAAATATTGGATGCATATCGCCATGGTACGCCCATCGATGAGCTGTTGGCGGGGTTATCCAAAGGTGACTTACTGAACCTGAAAAACCAGACGGAAGGCGCTAAGCGCATGACGGCCGAACAGATTTGGGAAGCCAAGCGCCACGTCAGATCTGAAGAAAGTAAGCTGTATACTTTAAGGTCGGATTATGTCAAAATAAACCAACAAGCGCGTAAATTACACACCGCTTTACACAGCATGTTTGGTGAAATTTATGAAGATCCCGATGATGCTGCCCAAAAAATTCTGGAATATGAGCAAAAATTTGGTGTGGATGCCACTGAAAAAGCTTTGCGCAGCCATACAGGCTTGTTTGGTAGTTTACAAGGGTGGGAGCTGCTCGGGTTACGCAATCCTGTACGTGCGCGCGTTTATAAACGGGCAAAATCCTTTACATATGCCGATAAACGGCGTCAATATGGCAAGCTACAAAAAACAAAGAAATTTTTAAAGTTGTTATTAAATTATGTCGCAGAAGAAACCGCAAGCTAGTCATTTGCCAGAGGAATTGGTTGAAGGCCTCCTGCAAAATGAAGAACTCCTCTCCCATAATACGCGGGAAATGCTCAATATGGAAAAAATGGGCAACCCCATGTTGCTGATTGGCATGGCACAATTTGCCCTGAGTCAGCTTGTGGCTTGGCTCGATTTTTTTAATAATCTGCTTGAAGCGATTGATCAGGAGCTATTGCGGCGTGATCCTCAGCTTGGCCCCACACCCACCCGTACGCCTCTGGCAGGGTTAGATGACTTGGATATTTCCAATGATGCATAATATTGCCGCCGCCGTTAAAACGCGGTTATACTATCGCCATGAGTAACGGCGGCTTTTTTACTTTTTCCAACCTATTCCGCTTTTTGTTTTTTACAAAATGGGGGCTCATCCTGACCGGAGCCACTATTTTAATTTTTGTGCTGATGAGCATTTCTCTGGATAATTATGTTTGGTTGTTTGGTTGGATCTTGCGTATCGCTGCCATATTAAGTGTGCTCACTATATTGTATATGCTTTATGATCGACGCCTGATGCGCGCCAGTTATCGGCGCCTGATGCGCTTATCTGGCCGGATGCAGGCAAAAGGTACGGCGGGTTCTCTGCATGGTTCTGCAGCCTTTGCGGGAGAACAAGCCCTGAAAATGCATGGTCTGCGGAGCAAAAATGGTTTTATTCTGGGGCGTTACGCAGATAAGTTTGTTCGGTTTGGTGATATCGGGAAAGACAAACACCGCCCCGGCCACCTGATTACCTTTGCGCCAACGCGTTCTGGTAAAGGGGTTGGGCATGTAATTCCTAACCTGCTGGATCACAAAGGCAGCGTGGTAGTGAACGACATTAAAGGGGAGAACTATGCAATTACGGCGCGGCACCGGAGCACATTTTCCAAAGTATTTACGTTTGCCCCATTTTCGGAAGTGGGTAGTAACTCGTTAAATCCGCTTGAGTTTGTGCGTGTGGGCACGGAATACGAGTTGGATGATGTCAACCTGATTACCGATATGATTTTTGTGCAAAGCGAAAATTCGGATCCCTTTTGGGAGCTATCGGCCAAAGAGCTGATTACCGGGATTATTATGTATGTGGTTACGTCATCGCCGCCACCGTTACGGAACTTGTCTGAAATGCGTTACCTGCTTATGCAGGACAAGGACGACTTTGACATGATGATTGAAAACATGACCAAGTCGGAAAATGAGCATGTGCGCCGGCGGGCTTCGGCATTTTCTGCCACCCAGCCCAAGGTGATGGCCAGTATCATGACAGTTGCTAAATCTCAAACTGGGGTGTGGGATAGCCCGATGTTAAAAGCTGTGACCAGCTCCTCCGACTTTGATCCGGCTATTTTGAAGGATGAGCCTGTTTCTTTCTATATTATTATTCCGCCAGAATATTTGGAGACGTATAAGTCTGTGGTCAGGCTCTTAACCGGCGTCACCATTGCAGCGTTAATCCGGAACAGTAAGCGGCCTAAGCTACCAGTGTTATACCTCATCGACGAGTTTGCCGCTTTGGGATATATGCAAAATATTGAAACCGGTATTGGTTATCTGGCCGGCTATGGGGTCAGTTTATGGATGTTCCTGCAGGATTTATCACAACTCAAGGCCAATTACGAAAAATGGGAGTCCTTTATTGCCAACTGTTCGGTGCGTATAGCCTTTGGTACAAACGATATTGAAACCGCAAAGACATTATCTGAAATGTTAGGCGAAACAACGGTCACTTCAGAAAGTAGGGAAGTGCGTTTGGGGTGGGTGAAAAATACGGCATCCTCCAAAACCATTTCTGGGCAAAATCGCAGCCTGATGACAGCAGATGAAGTTATGCGACTCGATTACGATTCCCAGCTGATTTTTGTACAGGGCTGTAAGCCCGTTGTGGCGCAGAAAATATTCTATTTTAACGATAAAGCTTTTACTGGCCTGCATGATGAATGGAATGGGTA
>CAZDNZ010000106.1:2635-3724 GCA_964506925.1 uncultured Pseudomonadales bacterium
GTTTGCAAATCGCCCAAAATTGATTACTGTGTTCGTAGCTTAATAAAAGGAGGTTACATAAATATGTCTCAACGTCAGAAAATTGCACTGATTGGTGCCGGGAATATTGGGGGTACGCTGGCACATTTGGCCGGGCTAAAAAATCTGGGCGAAGTGGTACTATTTGATATTGCCGAAGGCATGCCCCAAGGTAAAGCATTGGATCTGGCGCAATCTGGCAGCCCAGAACGGATGAGCGCCACCTTTACCGGTACGCAAGATTATGCCGATATTGCCGATGCTGATGTTTGTATTGTAACGGCTGGTGTTGCCCGTAAACCGGGCATGAGCCGGGATGACCTGATTGAAATTAATACCAAAGTGATGAGAAGCGTAGGCGAAGGCATTAAAAAACATGCCCCCAACGCCTTTGTGATTGTGATTACCAACCCGCTAGACGCGATGGTGTGGGTAATGCGAGAAGTAACCGGCTTTAACCACAATAAAGTGGTCGGTATGGCTGGTGTGCTGGATAGTGCTCGGTTTAGCCATTTTCTGGCCGAGGCGCTGGATGTGGCCGTGGAAGACGTGACGACGTTTGTTCTAGGTGGCCACGGCGATAGCATGGTGCCTATCGCCCGCTATGCAACGGTGGCCGGGATTCCGGTGCCAGATATGGTAAAAATGGGCTGGCTGCCCCAAGCCAAGCTGGATGAAATTATAGACCGCACCCGCAATGGCGGCGGCGAGATTGTGAAGCTGCTGGGTAATGGCTCTGCCTTTTATGCCCCAGCCAGCAGTGCCATTGCCATGGCAGAAAGCTACCTGTTTGATAAAAAACGTATTCTGCCGTGTGCCGCTTGGCTGACGGGGCAGTATGGGGTCAAGGATTTATATGTTGGTGTGCCTGTTCAAATTGGCGCCAATGGTGTGGAGCGTATTGTAGAAATTGACCTAACGCCGGACGAACAAGCGATGTTTGATGCATCCGTGGCGTCCGTCCGCAAACTGGTGAATGAGATAAAATTGTAAGAAATTGAAGAAGAAGCCCAGCCACGCCCCGTTTTAAGGGGCGTGGGGGAGAGTCTACCGCGATTTGGGTTTCGCGGT
>CAZDNZ010000107.1:0-3688 GCA_964506925.1 uncultured Pseudomonadales bacterium
TGGACTACACCCTCCAAAACGCTTGGGGGCATTTTCAGTTGCATATTGAGGTTGGACGCTTGCAAAATCAACAGCATAGTCTTGCTGATCGCTTATCTGATGTGGCTCGCAGATCTTTGGATTGGTTATGGGAAATTGATACGGCGCTTAATCTAACGTCTGTTTCAGAGGGGCAGCAGCCCGGGCAAAAACAACAAGATGCGGCTAAGATTACAGATTTATTTCTGGAGGACGAACGTCCACGTATGGAGGCTGATTTTGCGGCGCTTTTCAGCCAGCCGCAGCATTTTGAAGGGCTGGAGTACTGGACAACCGATTCTCTGCACAATCGGCAATGCTGGGTATTAGCGGGTGAGCCAATATTTAATGATGATGGCATTATCCAAGGTTACCGTGGGGTTGGGCAGAATGTGTCCGACCAACGCGCTGCGACTGCGCAGCTTTTTCAATTAGCGCATTACGATAGTCTGACCGGGGCTTTTAACCGCCAGCGTTTTTTGGATGAAATGGCGCGGACATTGCGTCAGGCATCGCGCGAGAAGCTGGCGGGGCTGCTGGTGCTGGTGAATGTGGATCATTTTTCTTATGTGAACGAAACCTATGGGCATGCCACAGGTGATGGTTTGTTGACCCATATTGTGCAAATTTTGCAGGATAATATCCGGAGTGAAGATGTGGTTGCACGCACAGCAGGCGATGAATTTGCCCTCATTCTGCGCAATGTGACGGCGGCCGATCGGATGTTTCGGCTGGAACAGTTACGCATGGCTATGGAGAACCGGCCGCTGCCTGTGGCCGCCCAGCAGTTACCTTTTAATGTCAGCATTGGGGCTGTGCCTTACACCCCTTTAACCTCCGAGCTGGTGCACCCGGAAGCCGATACCCTCGAGGCTGTGGATCAGATTTTTGCCAACGGTGTCCGTGCTGTTACCTTGGCAAAAGAGAAGGGACGTAACCGTATTGAGCTGGTAGAAGGCGATATACCGCTGGATACCCATAAAGCGCGCGCATTGGGCTGGCTCGATTTTCTTTCTCAATGCTTAAAGCAGCCCGAAAAGCGCATTGTTTCGTATTATCAGCGTATTATACCATTAAACCCATTGCCCGATGCCACCGCAGCCGATACGCCGTTTTATGAGGTGCTGGCACGTTTTCTGGAGCCGGATGGTACGATTGTCCCGCCGGTGCAGTTCATACATGCTTTGGAAGAATATGGCATGGTTACCGAGCTGGATCATCTGATGACACGCCGTGCGATTCAAACGCTGCAAGCGGCGCATATCAAAAAAGAAAACATAAAATTATCTATTAATCTATCCTATAAAACGATTGAAGATACCTCTTTTACTCAGACAGTAGAAGGTTTATTGGAAAAAGCAAAATTGCCCAAAGGCATGTTGGTCTTTGAATTTACCGAAACATCTATTCTGCGAGATTTAGAAAAGGTGCGTACTTTTATGCGTATTTTTAAGGGCTATGGCGTCCAGTTTGCGCTGGATGATTGTGGTATGGGGTATTCATCGCTCAATACGATCAGGCACTTGGATATCGATTATTTGAAGATTGATGGTTCATTTGTCAGGCGCCTAATGGATGGAGATCATGAAGATGAAGCGATTGTGCAGGCGCTGCACGATATTGCGGAAAAAAAAGGTGTTATCAGCGTAGGGGAAATGGTAGAAACAGCGAACGTGGCAGAGAAATTGAAAAAAATGGGCGTACATTACGGTCAGGGATATTATTTTGCCAAGCCAGCTGCCACAGTTGATTAATTTGATTCACCCGAAGGAGAAAAAATGTTCCAATATCAACCAAATGATCAAGATACCCAACAGAACTTAACGCCAGCTGCTGCCGAACGACTAGAGGCTTTTGTGGCCGCATGCCATGCAGGCGCGTATCCGGTTTTTTCTCATTCATTTGGGTTGAGCCCCGATACTGAGGCCGTGGTTGCACAGTGGCAGCAGGGTTTTGAGCATATCATTGTATGTGGCATGGGCGGCGCTAGCTTGGGGGCAAGGCTGATTCAGCACTTTGCAGATAGCACTGGCACGGTTTGCCCCCGGTTTCACTTTGTGGATTATCTTGCGCCCTGTGCTTTTAATACGTTATCGCAACAACTCCCCATGGAAAAAGTAGGTGTTGTGCTGATAAGTAAATCGGGCGGAACGCTCGAAACATTGGCACAAGCAGATGTTATGGCTGGCTTTTTGCGCCAGCATCAGTTGGAACTAGCGGCACACATGCTGGTTATTACAGGAGCGGCTGCCAGCCCTTTGCGCCAATTTGCCGAGAAACATGGCGTGCCCAGCCTAACCCACCATGCAGATGTAGGAGGGCGGTATAGTATTGTGGCGGAAGTCGGGATGGTGCCAGCCTTGCTTGCGGGGCTGGATATAGCCCAGTTGCAGGCTGGTTATCGCAAAGCTTTAGATGCTTTTTTGGCTGATCCTACCCATAGTGCACCCGCGCAAGGGGCGCGGTGGCACGCAGCTGCCCAACAGGCCGGAAAAACAATTTCAGTCTTGTATAACTACAGCCAACGTATGCGTGTGCTGCCAGCTTGGTTCGAGCAGCTCTGGGCAGAATCCCTTGGGAAAAATGGCGTGGGCACAACCCCGCTGGGCGCAAATGGGCCAGGTAGCCAGCATAGTATTCAGCAGCTATTTCTTGATGGGCCTTCCGATAAAACCTTTACCCTTATTTTACCTGAATCCAACGGTTGGGGCACGCCTTTAGCCGGGCATACCAGCGTTGATGTTTTGGCTAGTCTGCCGCCCGGTACCCTGCAGCAAGCCATGGGAGAAGGCACCGTCTCGGCCTTACAGGCGCGCGGACATCCGGTTCGCGTATGCCGGCTGTCCAAAGTGAACTCCACCATTCTGGGTGAGCTTCTCATGCATTTTATGCTAGAAACTGTTGTCACAGCGTGTATCTGGCAGGTGAATCCATTTGACCAGCCAGCAGTGCAAGAAAGTAAGGATGCCGCCAATATTGCACTTGCTCAGTTGCATTTAACAGCGGCTGCCTAAAGGGAAAAGGTATCATTTATGTCTGCGTGTATTTTTCCCGGCCAAGGGAGTCAATTTGTCGGCATGGCGGCAGATTTTGCCCAGCATCCCCTTACCGCAGATTTATTTTATGCTGCGGATGACATCCTTGGATTTCGCTTACGCCAGCTGATGCTCACCGGGGATGAAAACGAACTCAAAAAAACGCAACATGCACAACCAGCTTTGCTTTTAGCTGGATTCGCCGCCTATACTTATTGGCAAGCATCGCTGGCAGATGCTCCCCCGCGTTTTCTGGCAGGGCATTCGGTTGGTGAATATACCGCGGCTTGTGTGGCAGGCTGTTTTAGTATTGCCGAGGCGCTGAAGTTAGTGCATGCGCGGGGTGTCGCCATGGCACAGGCGCCAGCAGGTGGCATGGTGGCGGTGCTTGGTGCCGAAGTTACGGCTATAAAAGAGATTTGCGAGAAAAATGGCGTGTTTCTCGCAAATGATAATGCCCCCGGGCAAGTGGTGCTGGCGGGTACGCATGCCCAATTGGCGCAAGCCCAAGATGATTTGAATAGAGTCGCGAAAAAAGTAGTTACTTTGCAAGTTTCCGGGCCTTTTCATACCCCTTACATGCAATCTGCCGCCGATGTGGTGGCCGCCTATTTGGCAAATATGGATGTTCAAGC
>CAZDNZ010000108.1:0-3537 GCA_964506925.1 uncultured Pseudomonadales bacterium
CTTCCTCTCGCATTAAACCCAATTTCCTGCTATAAGCAGCATATGAAACACATCCGCAATTTTAGTATTATTGCCCATATTGATCATGGCAAAAGCACGCTGGCCGACTGCCTGATTGAAAATACCGGCGCGATTGAAAAGCGCGAGATGCGCGGCCAACTGCTGGACACTATGGATATTGAGCGCGAGCGTGGCATTACCGTTAAAGCCAATGCCATCCGCCTCAGCTACAAGGCGAAAGATGGTGAAATGTATCAACTCAACCTCATCGATACCCCCGGCCACGTGGATTTTGCCTACGAAGTTTCCCGCAGCCTGGCCGCGTGCGAAGGCGCCCTGCTGGTGGTAGATGCTGCCCAAGGCGTAGAAGCCCAAACCCTAGCCAATGTTTATACAGCACTGGATCAGGATTTGGAGATTATCCCCGTCCTGAACAAAATAGACCTTCCTGCTGCCGAGCCGGATCGCGTAAAGCAACAAATTGAAGATATGATCGGGCTGGATGCCTCGGCCGCCATTCTGTGCTCTGCTAAGGCCAACATAGGCATTGAAGATGTGCTGGAAGCCATTGTACAGCATGTGCCGCCCCCACAAGGCGACCCCACCGCCCCCATGAAAGCCCTGTTGGTGGATGCTTGGTACGATAATTATCTGGGCGTGGTCGTGCTGGTACGGCTGATAGATGGCCGTATTAAAAAAGGGCAGAAAATAAAAATGCACGCCACCAACCGCACTTATACCGTCGAGCGCGTGGGGGCACTCCACCCCTTTGCCCAAGGGCGTATTCAGCATATGGATGAACTATATGCCGGGGAAGTGGGTGTGATCACAGCCGCCATTAAGGAAGTGGCGGATGCCAAGGTTGGCGATACCATTTTTAGCGCAGAGGCCGCTGGTAAACTCAGCCCCTTGCCCGGTTTCAAAGAGCCACAGCCTATGGTTTTTTGTGGCCTATTTCCCACCGATAATGCGGACTATAATAAATTATCTGACGCCCTAGAAAAACTGCGGGTTAACGATACCTCCTTCAGCTTTCAGGGGGAAAGCTCGGCCGCGCTGGGCCATGGCTACCGCTGCGGTTTTCTGGGCTTGCTGCATATGGAGATTATCCAAGAGCGGTTGGAACGGGAATTTGATCTGGATTTGGTGACCACCGCGCCCAGCGTTATTTATAATGTTATCACCACCAAAGGTGAAACCATTGAAATTTCCAATCCAGCCGACCTGCCTGATCCCACACATATTAAGGAAATGGAAGAACCAATGATCAAGGCCACCATTATGGTGCCCGAAGAATATGTTGGTAACGTGATGAGCCTGTGTACCGAAAAACGCGGCCAACAACTAAATATGGAAATTCATGCCGGCCGGATGATGGTGACCTATCGCCTGCCCCTGAACGAGGCCGTGCTGGATTTTTACGATCGCCTAAAATCCGCCACAAAAGGCTATGCTAGCTTTGATTATGATATGGACGGCTACCAAGCTGCTCGGCTGGCCAAGGTGGATATTCTGGTTAATAGCGAACCAGTGGATGCCTTTGCGATGATCGTCCACCGAGATTTTGCGGAAAAACGTGGCCGCGCCCTCTTGACCAAACTCAAGGAGCTTATCCCGCGGCAGATGTTTGAGGTGGCTTTGCAAGCTGCCATTGGCAGTAAAATTGTGGCGCGAGAAACCGTACAAGCCCTCCGGAAAAATGTCACCGCTAAATGCTACGGCGGAGATGTCAGCCGGAAACGCAAACTGCTGGAAAAACAGAAAAAAGGGAAAAAACGGATGAAGTCCGTCGGGAATGTAGATATTCCACAGGAGGCTTTCCTTGCGGCGCTGCAAATTGGGGAGTCGTGAGTATCATCATGCCAAATATTGACCACCTTTCCGCTGAATACTTTGGGGACACGCCCGCAATGGCAGATGAGCTGGCCGCACTTGTTCTCAGTGGTGAAAAAACAGCTACCTGTAGTGCATACCGCCCCGATAAGTTTGTGCCACCTGTCGGGTATCAATATGTTCTCACCGCAGGTGATGGCATGCCTGTTTGTGTGCTAGAGGTTATAGCCAGCAACATTGTACCATTTAACGAAATCACCGCTGCTTTTGCTGCCAAAGAAGGAGAAGGAGATAAATCGCTGGCATACTGGCGTAAAGTGCATGAAATTTTCTTTAAAAATAATGGGGACTTTGCGCCAGATATGTTACTTATTTGCGAGGAGTTTAAAGTTGTACACAAATTATAGTCAGAGCCTGGAACACGCCTTTTATCATAAGCTGTTGGATGTATTACATGATAGGTACCCAGCTATGCACCGCCATGGGATCGGAATGGTCAAAGTACTGCATGCTTTTAAGGATAAACTTCCGCTCGTTGAAGTTTTATTGGAAAGAGGGCTTCTCTATGGCTTAATGCTAAAAAAAAGCTCGTCCGACGCTCAGCACGAAACGGTAGAAACACTAGTAGAGATGGCAAAAGCAGGAGGTATACTGCTGGATCGCTCCGAAACAACATATGCCGAGGCTTTGCCGAGCCTGAGTAGAACCACTCGGATGCGCCCGTTTATTTTGGGTGATCATGGTGGTTACTATTCGCATATGCTGCCATATTTGTCTTCAACATTGGGAGATCGCTTGATAGGGGTAACAGAGCATACATTAAATGGCGAAATAAGAAACACCTCCAACATCCCTTTACTTTCCACAGCACAGAATGATCTTAAATTTCGATCGGATCGTCATATTGCTTACGCTATTGCCGATGAGATCGTCCGACTAATGCGCTACAACTCGGAAAAAAGCTTCTTTGACCAGATGCACCCCCCTGTGGTTCTAGTTGTCGGGTACGGAATTATGGGCAGCCATATTGCCTCCCGCTTAAAGGAAAGCCATAACCACCTCCCTATCCTGATTCTGGATAAAAACGCACGCAAACAAACCTTTGCCTATCAAGATGGTTACACTATTGTTCCTAGCGGGCTCAATCAAGCTCTTCTGCACGCCGATATTATCATCCTAGCTACAAATACCATCAAAGGCAAAACGCCTGTTTTTCAGCCACACCATTTCGGGCTACTCAAAAAAGGTGCTATCGTAACATCCGTTACCTCCGCAGAAGACGAGTTAGACCATATAACCCGCATCGAAGAGGGGACGATCAAACCTATCGGGCAGGAGGCTGCATCCACCATTTACCAAACCACAGCAGGCAACAGGTTTGGTTTACTTCTGGATGGCCGCCCCACAAACGTGATGTTAGCTACCGGCGGTGCGGATGCATCCATTCATATGGTAGAAGCAGCCGGACTAGCAGGCAGTTTTGTGCTGGCTGAGTGCAGAGATCGCCAATGTGCTATTCCACAAGGCTTGCCGGATAATGTAACTGACCTCATCGCTAGCCTTTGGTTAGATCATTTCAAACCCAAAGAGTTAACAATTTCGAGAGCGCCTGAAGTATAAAGCATCGCTACCATGGATAGCTTGAACACGCACCCTACTGATTCATCGTCCGGAAGAATTCCAGATTGGTTTTGGTGGCGCGGA
>CAZDNZ010000109.1:0-3525 GCA_964506925.1 uncultured Pseudomonadales bacterium
CCCGTCGGGTATAGTAATGGCTCCAGGCGGCAGCTTCGCGGTGATTATAATAAGGCGTGGTCACAACTTTTGGGGGCAGGTTACGTTGTGGTGCTACCCGATCCCGCTGGTCGGCACGGAATGTGAACAGATCATCAACAAATTCAAACATACCAGCCTGCGCCGATGTACTTAACAACAGAAAAAATATCGCATAGAAAAACTTCATGATGCCATATCATGACACCCCAACGCCCGCCTGACAAGATGGCAAACACATGAGATACGCATGAGATATTGCGTATGTGATTATTCTGCCGCGTCTGGGGGTGTTTCTGCTTGCTGTTGCTTTAGCACAGCCTCAATTTTCTTTTTATCCGGCGCCACAATGAGGGACATAAACCGGCCTTCAAGGTCGGATCTAAACTCGACACGGCTCATGTTATCAAGGTCGGTCGTAATGCGATCCAGCATTTCCTGCCCTATTTCCTTGTGCGTAACTTCGCGTCCCCGAAAACGCAGATTAAACTTTACTTTATGCCCTTCCAGCAAAAATTCGCGGGCTTTTTTCAGTTTTATCTCGTAGTCGTTTACATCGGTACGCGGCCGCATGGGCAGCTCTTTAATGGTGGTTTTGGACTGATTTTTCTTGGCCTCAGCCGCTTTTTTCTGTTCTTGAAACTTTAGTTTGCCGTAGTCGGTAATTTTGCAAACCGGTGGGCTAGCGTTGGGCGAAATTTCCACCAGATCTTTGCCGGCATCTTGCGCGGTGCGCAGGGCATCGCTGAGTTTCATAACCCCAACCTGCTCGCCATCCTGATCCACAACACGGACGGCATCAGCTTGGATGCGACCGTTAATTCTGTGTTTTTCTTCTACATTTCTTTCTGGTTTGCCTCGAAAACGTCCGATAGGTGTCGTCCTTATTTTATGGTATGGCTTCGCCGACGTTTTGTCGCGAATGGTCATTATTCTTAGGGGTTTTTTGTACAAAAATCAAGCGTAATCGTTTTAACGACTATGATGTAATCTGGGATCCCATGCATCGCGCAGCCCTTCCCCCAGCAGATTAAACCCCAGCACCGCCAACAAAATAGCCAGCCCGGGAAAAAGCGATAACCACCAAGCAATTTCCACATTGGCTTTGCCATCCAGCAAAATATTGCCCCAGCTGGGGGTAGGTGGCTGCACACCAATCCCCAGAAACGACAGGCCGCTTTCCAGCAGAACCGCGCCAGCAATGCCCAGTGTGGCTGTAACCAGTACCGGCGCCATGGCATTGGGCAGCAGATGTTGTAGCATCAGCCGCCAAGCAGGCACACCTGCCAGCCGCGCCGCAGCAATATAATCCATAGATTTTAGGCGCAGAAACTCGCCGCGTACCAGCCGGGCAGTGCCCATCCAACTGGTCAGGCCAATCACCACCATAATATTGATAATACTGGGCTCCAAAAACGCAATGACGGCTAAAATGATAAAAAAGCTGGGAAAAGCCAGCATAACATCTACAAAACGCATCAAGGCGCTGTCTAGCCAGCGGCCATAAAAGCCGGCCAAAGCCCCCAGTACAACTCCCAGCAATGTGGAAATACCCACGGCAATAAAGCCTACCGCCAGCGAAACTTGCGCCCCATATAACATGCGGCTTAGCACATCGCGGCCTAAGCTGTCGGTTCCTAACGGATGGAGGGCGGACGGGGGTGCCAGCAGGGCATCTAGGTTAATTTCAGCGGGTGGAAAGGGGGCTATCAGGGGGGCGCACAGGGCGCACAGCCCCATAACGCTTACCAGTAATGCACCAACCCAAAATAAGGCACTATAGCGTGTTTTCATATGGCTAGGTTAGCACGCCAGCGCCCCAGAAAAAAGTATTTGCCGAAAAAGTACTTGTCAAAAAGCGCTTGTCAGGGCCAAGCCAATTCCCCATAATAAAAACATGAAGGTTTGTTGTACAAAACATCTACAGCATGGCATGGCTTTGTATCAGCAAGTCCATCAAAGTCGGCGGTTCTAATGAAACAGACGGTGCCGCCCCCGCCCACGCCACCGTCTGCCGAACACGCTGCTACGTTTGCCTCCCACCGTGTACTATTGCTAAATGCGGATTATCAGCCCTTGGGATTTCCGTTAATGCGCAACAGTGTGTTAGGTGCTGAACAAACGGTGAAGGATTTATTCGAGGGACGGATTCGGGTGGTTAAACCGTCGGATGTAGTGGCGCATGCCCCTAACATGAATTTTCCGTTGCCCAGTGTGGTGGCCTTGGTGGATTATGCGCCACGCCAGAACCCCCACCGGAACCAGCCGCGTTGTGGCTTGGAATCTTTGTACGTTCGTGATATGGGCATGTGTATGTATAGCCCAGAAGGAAAACGCCTGAAACTGCGCTCGCCAGAGCGGGAGGAACGCGCCACGGTGGATCATATTCGCCCTGTCAGCAAGGGGGGCGATACCAGTTGGGAAAACTGTATGCTGGCCAGTTGTCGGCAAAATGGGCGGAAAGGCAACAAATCGCTGGCCGATTTTGGGTTGGTACCGTTGAATCAGGCATGGTCCCCCCGCGAGGCCGAGCTGCTCAGCTGCTGGCTGATTGCCCACTGGCACGATGCCCAGCTGATTCCGGCACAGTGGCGGGAATTTTTATGGCCGTTTATAAAACAGCCATCTCGCAATGTGCGCCAAACGCTAGATAGATTAGCCCCAACCATGCACAAGGCGGCTGTGCCCTTTACCATGCCGGATGCGGCATGATGCCTTGGCGGCCAGCTAACCGCTTGGCCGCCGAGGCATCTCAGCCAGTTTTCAGATTATTAACCCCGCCCGCGCAACAAAAACAATTTCCGGCCTTACTGGTGGGAGATGTGATGCTCCTACCCGGTAAAGTGAGCGGGCGAGGGCTGAATATTATTCACCCGCCACAAGCGCTGCGCTTACTTCAGCGCGGTGTGGTGGTGCCGCTCGAACCGAGATATACTGATCCGGCAGCCGCTTATAAGGATGAAGCAACCGGGCAATGTTATCAGCTCCCTTGTTTGCTCAAATTAAAAAGCCGGGTTGCAACCTCGGTATTGACCCCCGCCGTATATTCACCATATGTGATGTATCATTATCGCGATTTCCGTTGTTTTTATAGCGGAGAAGTATTATCAGATGACACCATTTCCGTAGATCATATCATCCCCCGTTCCGCATACAAAGCACGTGGCACCAATGTTATTGCCGGCACTAAGATGAACAGTTGGGAAAACTGTGTACCTGCCCACCGCGATATTAACAGTATGCGCGGAGATATGCCCTACAGGGCATTTGTGAAAAAATATGGCTATGCCGATACAATAGGGCCACGTCCACATCAGCCTTTAGTGATAGAGGTTATGTTGCAACAAATCAATGCACATTTGGCACAAGCGCACCCCGCATGGCTGGCTTATGTACAGGATGCCTTGATTGGCATTATGTCTCAAGCGGATGAACAGGAACATGTTACATCGGGGCGGTTGGAACGCCGCCTGCGTGAAGGGTTACGAGATATATCCCAACAGCAGC
>CAZDNZ010000110.1:0-3439 GCA_964506925.1 uncultured Pseudomonadales bacterium
TTTTCCTTATAATAATCCTGATGATAATCTTCTGCCACATAAAAGGGCTGGGCCGGCAAAATCTCGGTCACCACAGGCTGATCAAGCATGGCTTGTACTTTGGCTTTACTTTGGGTGGCTGCTGCATGTTCTGCATCATCCTGATAAAATATCGCTGCCCGATACTGGGGCCCTTTATCACAAAACTGCCCATTAGCATCAAACGGATCAATATTCGGCCAAAAAACCTCAAGCAATTCCTGATAAGTTACTTTTTGCGGATCATAAGTGATACGCACAGCCTCAAAATGATCGGTCTGGCCGGATGAAATAGATTTGTAATCGGCTGTTTCGGCCGATCCGCCCGTATAGCCTGCTACAACCTCGGTAACGCCAGCCATGGCTTCGTAAGGTTTTTCCATACACCAAAAGCAACCGCCGGCAAAAATTGCGGTTTTCAGATTGTTGGCTGGTTGTTCCTTATCTTGCGTCATGCCTGTACCTCCTAGCATTAAAAATAATATCAGCAACCATTTCATGCGTGTGCCTTTCCCTGTAGCGCGGCAACCAATTGGGTGCGCTGCTGAAATGTTTTATGCTGTTGTAACGCCCGTTGTAGGAAAAATCCTGTGAGGCCAAGGGCATTTTCGGTATCCTCCCCTTCTGGATAGGCACCCCCAAATAATGCTGGTAACGGCAGAAGTTTATCCGCATAGGGCGCCCCCATGGCTTGGCTCACCGCCCGCCCAGTATTGGGGGACACATACATAAGCGGTGTGCCACTTTGGCACGGCACTGCCGTTTCCTGCCGCAGGCTCAGGCCATAACCAATGGTGGTCAGCAGATTCAATTCAAACAACGCTAGCCGCTCGGACAAATGCGGCTCTGCCAGTGTTTGCAAAAAGTGCGTGGTTTTGTGGTAGAAAGCCGTATAGGCATGCCCCTCCGGTAGGGCAGATTCCAGAATATCTGTAATATACCGAACAGCCTGCAAGTGGCAGCTGTTTTGAAATGCCAGCGCGGCAATGGCATGGCTGTTTTCCCACGTAAGTGTTCCCAGCTGATGCTCTAACCGCCGCCGCCACGTCATGTGGCCGATATTACCCGGCTGCAAAGCGGCAGCCTGCTTGCGTTGCCGCCGCGCCAAGGCTTTTACTTTCCCCTCGGTTGCCGAGAAAACGCTCACCAGCGCATCTTGCTCCCCAAAGGGGCGCACTTGTAAAATAAGTGCTTCTGTATTTATAATCATGCATTTAACATCATCTATTTAACAGGGCGCACACATCCGGCGCAAAATAACTTAGGATCAAATCTGCACCAGCTCGCTTAAAGCAGGTCATCATCTCCATCATGGCTTTTTCTTCATCCAGCGCGCCGGCTTGAGCCGCAAATTTTAGCATGGCATATTCACCACTTACATTGTACACCGCTAACGGCAAATCGGTTTGCGCGCGTAACTGAGCCAATACGTCCAGATAAGGCAGGCCAGGTTTTACCATCAGAATATCTGCACCTTCGGCCTCATCCAGTGCGGCTTCGCGCAGGGCTTCGCGCCCATTGGCAGGATCCATTTGGTATTGTTTACGATCACCTTTTAGGTCGCACCCCGCTGCCGCCCGAAACGGCCCATAAAACCCGGAGGCAAACTTGCTGGCATAGGCCATAATAGGCAGATGGCTGAAGCCTTCAGCATCCAGCGCATCCCGCATGACGGCAATTTGGCCATCCATCATGGCCGATGGCGCCAGCATATCCGCACCGGCGCGGGCGCAAACCAGCGCCTGTGTGGCCAAATTTTCCAGCGTCGTATCGTTATCCACCCCATCGATACCCACAATGCCACAGTGGCCATGGCTGGTATATTCACAAAAACAGTTGTCGGCAATCACCAACATATCGGGCGCGGCACTTTTAGCTTCGTGCAACATCCGATAAAGCAATCCACCATCATGCAGGCTATCGCTGCCTGTGTCGTCCTTATGTTGCGAAACCCCAAACAACATAATCGCCTGAATCCCCAGCGCTTGCAGGCGCTTGACTTCCGCCGCCAGCCCGGCTTCGGGTATCCGCTGAATCCCGGGCATTGCGGCAATGGGTTGCGGCTCTGTGGCGTGTTCCTCTATGAACATAGGATAGATAAAATCGTGCGGCGTAACGATGGTTTCGCGCACCAGATTCCGCATGGTGGCCGTTCGCCGCAAGCGACGCATACGTGTAATAGGAAAATGCATCAGGCTGCCTTTCTGTTGGATAACAATTCACTTTTAAGCGCTTCCACCAGCGTGGCCACATGGGCAGGCGTATGATACGGCGATGGCGTTAGCCGAAAACGCTCGGTGCCCTGCGGTACAGTGGGATAATTAATCGGCTGCACATAAATACCATGTTCCCGCAACAGGTTATCGCTCACCGTTTTGCACAGTACCGGGTCATCCACCCGCAGGGGAATAATATGCGTTGCGGTAGGCTGCATGTGCAGGCCGGTATCCTGCAAGGCAGCTTTCACCTGCGCCACCGCAGCCTGATGCTGCTGGCGCAGCTCATCATGCTGGCGCACATACTGCACGCTTTGGAGGGCAGCCGCGGCAATCGCCGGTGGAATAGCGGTGGTAAAAATAAATCCGCTCCCAGCACTACGGACAAAATCCACCACACTATGCGTACCAGCAATGTAGCCGCCAATCGTACCAAAGGCCTTAGCCAGCGTACCTTGAATAATATCCACCCGGTGCGCTACGCCTTGCGCAGCGGCCTGCCCCGCCCCTTGCGGGCCATATAAGCCCACGGCATGCACTTCGTCCAAAAAAGTTAGGGCGTTATATTTGGCGGCTAAATCGCAGATAGCGCCAATGGGCGCAACATCGCCATCCATCGAGTAAACCGATTCAAACGCAATCAGTTTGGCTTGCGCTAACGGATACTGCGCCAGCTTGGCTTCCAAATCTGCCAGATTATTATGCTTGAATATAGCCTTTTGCGCACCGCTGTGCCGGATGCCCTCAATCATGGAGGCATGGTTTTTTTCGTCAGAAAAAATAACACAATCAGGCAATGTGGCGGCCACGGTGCTTAATGTGGTAAAATTTGCCAGATACCCACAACCAAACAGCAAAGCTGCATCCTTGTTGTGCAGGTTGGCCAGCTCGGCCTCCAGTTGGGTATGCACCGGGTTGGTACCGGCAATGTTGCGTGTGCCGCCGGCACCCAAGCCAAACTGGTTGACGGCCGTCGTGGCGGCCTCTCGTACGACTGGATGCTGGCTCATCCCCAGATAATCGTTACTGCACCATACGGTAACATGCGCGGGGGCATCGGCCGCAGGCTTGGATAACGCTGCCGCTGGATATGCCGTAACCAGCCGCGATAAATCCACAAACTCGCGATATCGGCCTTCCCGACGAATATCCGCAATTTTTTCGGCAAAAAAGTTCTGATAATCCACGAGAAAAAGTCTTTCCGA
>CAZDNZ010000111.1:0-3377 GCA_964506925.1 uncultured Pseudomonadales bacterium
CAGAACGTGTGGATACGCTCATTTATGTGGCGGCATACCTGCCTCTATCTGGCGAGTATCAGGGAAGCATCAGTGAGAATGACCTCTTTAGCCAATTAAACGCAAATCTTGTCATTGACGAAGAAAGCCTTACTCTTGGAGTCAATCCGGAAACTTTTGCTGAGGTCTTCTGCCCGGACTGTAACGAAGCACAGGCCGAGATGGTTTCTACCTCCCAATTGGATGAATCGCTCGCAGCTATTCCGGGTACTGTAGAATTGAGCGATGAAAACTTTGGCAGTATCCGCAAGGTCTACATCATGGCTGCCCAGGATTTCGTTCTCAGCGCACAGCTTCAAGCCTTCATGCTCTCGCGCGTGCCAGTAGAGCGTATCTTCTCACTGAATACTGGACACGCTCCCTATATCACTGCACCCGAAGCCCTCGCAGCACTTCTGATCGAAGCACAATCGTAACACTAACAACAATAAGGGTACCCATTATTGGGTACCCGCCCCTAACGATCAATAAACGCAAACTGTAGGCATGACCGTTACAGAAACTGCGCTTGAGGTTGGCTATGGCAACATCAGTGCATTCAGTACGGCATTTTCTAGTTTCACCGAGCTTACGCCGACGCAATATCAGTCCCAGTTTGAATAACGTGTCCATTTTACGAAGATGGTTGTCATTTTTGCCAAAGCAGCCATGATGCGTCGCTCTTATACTACGAATATAGATTACGAAACGCAGATGCAGATAAGGAGCAAGCAACAGCATGTCAACGAAAACAGTAGTGTTCATCCACGGTTTATTCATGTCCGCCAACAGTTGGGATCACTGGGTCACTTACTTCCAGGATAAGGGTTACAATGCAATGGCGATCCCCTGGCCTGGGCGTGATAAATCCGCCGAAGAACTGCGTGCCGAACACCCGAACCCGGCTGTCGGTCAGCAGACCTTCTCCGCAGTGCTTGACCACCACGAAGAGATCATTCGCGGTTTAGACGAGCCGCCCATCATCATCGGCCATTCCCTGGGTGGTCTGATCACCCAACTCATGTTGAACCGTGGCCTGGGTGCGGCGGGTATCGCCATCGACTCTGGGCCGCCTATGGGTGTGATTTCGACCAAATGGTCATTTATCAAGTCCGCCTGGCCGCTGCTCAACCCGTTCAACTTGCCAGGCAAACCCTACATGATGCCATTCTCAGGGTTCCAGTATGCGTTCGTCAACGGCTTACCGCTGGAAGAGCAAAAACGCGCTTATGAGCAAGTCGTCCCGGAGTCAATCCGCCTGGCGCGTGGCTCATTGACACCCACAGCACGCATTGATTTCAAGAAGCAACACGCGCCCTTGCTCATGATCGCCGGTGAAAATGACCACCTCATCCCGGCCTCACTCAACAGAGCCAACTTCAAGCGGTATGAGGCATCAAAACCGTCTGTCACCGAATTCAAGGAATTTGAAGGTCGGAACCACTTCCTGGTTGGGGTCGAGGGTTGGCAAGAGATCGCGGACTATATCCTGAATTGGCTCTCTCAGCAGCAGATAGAAGGGATGCCGCAGAACAACGTGTAACGAATAGCATGACCAGTCAGCCGGATACTGGTAGACTCAATGTGCTTTGCCTCGTAACCTTCGAATAGAGTAGCATTTCATCTTAGGCTTAGAAAAAACAGCGCCTTTTTTGCGAAACGCGCTGTTTTGATTGATTAATGATGGAATTTGATTTTCAGTATTTTTGCATCACAACTGTAGGATGCACATTCCGCAATTTGAGGTTTTGAGGTTTGGTTTTCCTCTTAAAGTGCTATCTTTACTTGCAACTTTGACTTTTACCAATCGCCCTGTAATCAAAGTAGTACTCTGACCAGCAAATTTTGATGGACTTTTTATGCTTGAGTGCCAATACAGAAAAACATCGACATACAATTCAGGCGGTTACAGATGCCATATATGGCGTCCCTACAGGTCATGATAGGTGTGTAGGAACAGCATACATGTTGTCCGCTTTCCAGATATGCCCATCAAATTCAAGTTGACCGAGTAGTAGTTGCACTCATTTAATTACGATAAAATATCAACATGACCTAGCCTAACCGAAGGATTGCGCCATGTACGAAACAATGACAATTGATGGTCATACACTGGCCTATAAGCATCATAATAAACACATCAAGAAGACACCGATTGTCTATATTCACGGTATTCTCAACTCGATTCACTCACAAGAAGTCCCATTGAGCGAGATACTCCAAGATGAACAATGGATTTCACTCAGTTTACCGGGGCATTATCCCGCGCAGCTATCGGATGATTTCCAGCGTGATGATTTGACACCGGAATTTTTCGGTCAAATACTGAGTAAAAGCATACAGGAGATTGTCGGGGATGCTCCGGTGTGCATGATGGGACATTCTACAGGCGGCTTTGCGTCAATGGCAATTGCCCATGAAGCCCCTGATTTGGTTGAATCAATCTGCTTAGTGGATGCTTTCGCCCATGGCTATTGGTACAGCCTTGCGTTGCGTCCAATGCAAATTATCGCAAATTTACCTATTTTACAGAAACCACTATTTATGACGTATGTCAGGTTTATTCGTGGTAACCCACTTGCGATTCACATCTTCCTGAATGCCATCAACCATGATTATCGTGCTATTCGTAAAAACCCTAATTTTAAAACAGGGTTTCAAGCTATCGTGAATGAGTCAAAGTATCTCAATGGACCTGCTTTGTATCCGTATTTCCACCATATGCCTCGTATTGATATTTTGCCATGGTTGTCAGCTATGAACATTTCTGTGACTCTCATTCATGGTGATAATGATCCTGTGATTTTGCCTAAACATGCAGAAGCTATGCATAGCCAGCTACCCAATAGCCAACTCATTTGGCTAAAAGATTGCGGACATGACCCATTCACCGAAACATTTGACGAGTTAAAACAAGCTATCCTTGCATGGACAAAGCCCAATTAGGCCAGCGGTGGAAGTTGGCGCGTGGCGTGAGCATCATGCACCTCCCAGAAAGACTTCCAGTTCTTCGCGGCAAACGGGCAGACTCCGGTTGGAGATGAAGTCCCCGATTCCGGCGTAGGTCACGAAAGAGTGAATGGGCAAGCGGTGCAGCAGACGATGCAGATACTGCCCCATGATGGTCGCGACCATGTCGTTCACAAGCAGGTGCTGATCGCCGCTGGCAACCAACTCCGCACAGGAAGCTCCTGGCTCCGGTGTCGGACGTATTTCAGGCGGTTCTGGTTGCAGCAGTTCGGGGAAGAGCAAGCCTTCCTTTGGCAGATAAGGATATTTCCCATCACGTCCGTCGATGAAGCGTCGCTTCCAGTCGATCATCGTCTGCCTCAGAACGGTATCTGCTCCGTCTCTGGTTC
>CAZDNZ010000112.1:0-3371 GCA_964506925.1 uncultured Pseudomonadales bacterium
GCTTGGGCGGCATCTTGCAAAATGAGCTCTGCCAGCGGATTTTGTATATGTTTTTGCACCACCCGCTTCAATGGGCGCGCACCATAAACTTGATCATACCCCACCTTGGCCAACCAAGCCTTAGCTTCCTTGGTTATTTGTAAAGTGATATCGCGCTGCGCCAGCATGTGTTGCAGCCCCTGTAAATGCACGTCCACAATATCGGCCATCACCTTACGGTCCAGCCGGTTAAACAGCACAATATCATCCAAGCGGTTTAAAAATTCAGGCCGAAAAGCCTGCCGCACCACCTCCATCACATCTGCGCGTGCATCTTCAGCAGGTGCACCATCGGGCAAATTAGCCAAATGTGTGGCACCCAAATTACTGGTTAGGATAATAATCGTATTGGTAAAATCAACTGTGCGCCCCTGACCATCGGTCAGGCGGCCATCATCCAGCACCTGAAGTAAAATATTGAACACATCCGCATGTGCTTTTTCCACTTCATCCAGCAAAATCACACTATACGGCCGGCGGCGCACCGCCTCGGTCAGCACACCACCCTGATCATACCCCACATACCCGGGAGGCGCCCCCACCAAACGAGAAACACTATGTTTCTCCATATACTCACTCATATCTATACGCACCATAGCCTGCGGATTGTTAAACAGGAATGTGGCCAAGGCCTTGGAAAGCTCGGTTTTTCCGACCCCCGTTGGCCCTAAAAAGAGGAATGACCCAACAGGACGCGAGGCATCCTGCAACCCTGCCCGGGCGCGCCGTATGGCCTGTGCCACTGTTTGCACGGCCGTAGGTTGCCCAACCACTTGCTTTTGCAAATGTTCTTCCATTTTCAATAGTTTATCGCGCTCTTCCAGCAGCATATTATCGACAGGTACACCCGTCCAGGCTGCAACCACCCGGGCAATGTCATCCGGCAATACTTCCTCGCGCACATAGGCCGCCACTTCTGGTGTGGGCGTTGTGCCCAGCAACCCTTGCAGCTGTTTTTCCAATTCAGGCACAACACCATACTGTAATTCGGCCGCACGGGTTAGGTCGCCATTACGCTGGGCAATTTCCATATCGCGCCGGGCGGCTTCAATATCTTCCCGAATCTTCTTCTCGCCATGCACCAAGCGTTTGGCTTCTTCCCACTTTTTAGTCATGGCATCACTTTGTTCTTGCAAATGCGCAATTTCACTCTTTAACTCAGTGAGACGTTTTTTAGAGGCCTCATCTTTTTCTTTCTCCAAAGCGGTCTGTTCAATTTTTAGCTGCATCAGCTTACGGTCAATCTCATCAAGGTCTTTCGGTTTGCTGTCCATTTCCATACGAACATTCGCCGCCGCTTCATCCACCAGATCAATCGCCTTGTCCGGCAGGAAGCGATCGCTGATATACCGGTCAGATAATTGCGCCGCTGCAACAAGGGCGGCATCCGCAACGCGTACACCATGGTGTAACTCGTACTTTTCCTTAATTCCGCGCAGAATGGAAATGGTTTCCTCTAGGCTTGGCTCACCCACATAGACACTCTGAAAACGCCGCGCCAGCGCCGGATCTTTCTCTATATACTTGCGGTATTCATCCAGGGTTGTTGCCCCCACACAGTGCAGCTCTCCTCGCGCCAATGCGGGCTTCAACAAGTTGGAGGCATCCATGCTCCCCTCACCCGTGGCACCAGCGCCCACCAGCGTATGCAATTCATCAATAAATAAAACCACCTCGCCTGCGGCGGCTTCAACTTCTTTAAGCAAGCCTTTCAGGCGCTCTTCAAATTCGCCCCGATACTTAGCACCTGCCACCAAACCGCCCATATCCAACGCTAATAACCGCTTATTTTCCAAAGATTCCGGAACATCACCATTCACAATCCGTTGCGCTAAGCCTTCCACAATCGCGGTTTTCCCTACCCCGGGATCCCCAATCAGCACTGGGTTATTTTTGGTGCGCCGCGATAACACCTGAATCGCCCGCCGAATTTCTGCATCTCGCCCGATAATCGGGTCTATTTTACCATCACGCGCCCGCGCGGTGACGTCTGACGTAAACTTGGCCAGCGCGCCCTGAGCATCCTCTGCCTGTTTACTGCCAGCGGCTTGCCCACCCCGCTCTGCTTGAATCACATCTGCAAAAGCCGTGGGCTTTAAGCCAGCTTTTTTTAGCACATCCGCCACATCAGCCCCCTTAGTGGCCAGAACGTACAGCAGGCAATCTGCCGCCACAAAACTATCGCCCCATTCCTGACAAACTTTTTCTGCCTGCGCAAATACCTTGGCCAGCGTCGTATCCATCTGAATCTGCCCACCTTCAACTTTGGACAGTTTAGCCAACATATTTTCAACTTGCGCCGGCAAATCTGCGGCAGACACACCACTTTTCTGCAATAATCGCGCCGCATAACCCTCTGCATCATCCAGATATGCAAACATTAGGTGCGCGGGCACCAAGCTCTGATGATCTTCTTGCAGCGCTTTTGTTTGGGCACCCTGAATAATTTGCAGGGCTTTTTCGGTATATTTATCCGGATTCATTACCACGACACCTCCTATTTTCTAAAGGATAGGCCTTTTGTCACTATATTGTCAAGAGTGATAATTTAAGGAAAAAATTCAGGCTAACGTAAAGATGCGAGGATATTAGCAAAATCTTGCGCCGACTTCGTTACGTTGAAACATGGCATATGATACGCCTCCGCTTCTGCCTGTAAACGCTGCGCAAAAAGCATAGCCCACTGAACTTCTGTTTCTTTAACATCATCGGCATAAGTATGTGCAGGCGCATATAGGCCACGCTCATAAACCACTTTGCGCATACGATCCTCATCCAAATCCACCAGAAATACCGGCTTGACTTGTTCTTTGTTCGGATAATCTTCTTGCGCAACTAAGTGCGGTAATATGTTAACCCCTTCAATCACACAGCCATCTGGCCAGTCAGAATCACCATCAAGCAAGCCACAAACAGCAGGCCAGACCTCATCACCCTGCGCATATTCCATATCTGCAATTTGCTGCGGAGAATAACGGGTGAGAAATATTTCTGCCGACATTTGCGCGCTAAATAAAGTGGGGTGCGTTGCCTCATTTGCATAAGGGCGCACCACTTCACGAAGTTGATCGGTAGATATCCACGGCAGGCCATAATGCTGCGCCACGTGCCGCGCCAGTGTGGATTTGCCGGTGGTCGGCGCACCACCAATAAGAATAAACTGTTTCATTTGCTCCATAATTTAAAGTTACGGCAGCCCCACTGCAAAAACAAGTCGTTGATATAATACTTTTGCTGAAAAACGCCCCCGACGATAAAAAAACAGTCTCTGGCCGCACCAGTGGCCAAGCTATGCCGGATCCGCCGTATTTTGCTGCGCAAAAGATGGCGGA
>CAZDNZ010000113.1:0-3167 GCA_964506925.1 uncultured Pseudomonadales bacterium
GCCCGCAAACCACTAAAATTCCAACGTTTCATCGCACCGGTAAAACCGCGCCCTTTGCTGGTGCCGGCAATATCTACAAATTGGCCGGGGGTAAAATGATCCGCCAGCAAAGATGTGCCCACTTCTGGCAATTCGCCTTTAATCCGGAATTCTTTCAGCAGGCGCTTAGGCTCTACGCCGTTTTTCTTGAACTGACCCAGCTGCGCTTTGTTCAGACGCTGGCTTTTTTGAGGTATCATACCTACTTGCACAGCGGTGTAACCATCTGTTTCTGGTGTACGGACAGCCGTCACTTGGGTGTCCTCTAGCTGGAGAACGGTAACAGGAATATGCCGCCCTGTTTCATCGAACAGGCGTGTCATGCCCACTTTTTTTGCTATCAGGCCAGAGCGTTCAGAGAATTGTTTCATCAGCTATCCCTCCCTGCCTTACAATTTAATTTGTACGTTTACACCAGCGGCCACATCCAGCTTCATCAGCGCATCGATGGTTTGTGGTGTTGGTTCAACAATTTCCATAAGCCGTTTGTGCTTACGCATTTCAAAGTGCTCACGCCCTTTTTTGTAAACGTGTGGTGAACGAATAACGCAAAAACGCTTAATGCGGGTAGGCAACGGAATAGGGCCACGCAGCTTGGCACCCGTGCGGCGGGCTGTTTCCACAATTTCCTGCGTTGTATTATCCAGAATGGCATGGTCGTAGGATTCCAAGCGAATCCGTATCTGTTGGGTGCCTTCACTCATGGTCTTTGTCTCCTTCGGCATACGCACATTTGTTTGTGCCAGAGGCCGCTACATTTTCAAATTTAGCCACAAAAAAGAAGATCCCGCGCCTCGGTTGCGGATCTTCGCAGGCTCTATGGTTTGGGCTGCATCCTTAGCGAATGCGCCGGCGCGCTTTAAGTAAACACGCCCGAGGGGTTATCAGAGCCGAATTAAGTATGGCGCTAAACAGACTTAACTTATGTGTGCACATAAATATCCTGCCAACGTGGTGCGGGTATAATGGGTGCTGGCGACGCTGTCAAGCAGTTTTTTGCATAGATGTGCCCGCGTTTTGCAGGAAATCGGTCAGTCGGGTGAGGCCCTCTGCCAGCTCGTCTTCAGCGCAGGCGTAGGAAATACGAATCGCCTGATCATTCCCAAAGGCACTGCCCGGCACGACGGCTACCTGTTTTTGCTGAAGTAAGGCTTGGGAAAACTCGATATCTGTCCAGCCGGTGCGCGCCAAGACATCCCTTATTTCCGGAAAGGCGTAAAAAGCACCGCCGGGCGTGGGGCAGGTGACACCTTCTATACTGTTCAAGGCCGCCATGGTCATATCGCGCTTGCGGGTAAACTCGGCTTTTAGGGGCTCAAGAAAGCTGTGATCACCCCCAAAAGCCGCTGCCGCTGCCGCCTGATTAACCGGCGGAAAATTCATCACCGACTGGCTGATAAGTTTAACAACCTGATCCACCAACGGCTGGGGCGCCGCAATCATTCCCACGCGCCACCCGGGCATACCATAGGTTTTGCTCACACTTTGCACAATGGCCGTACGCTCACGCAGCTCGGGCCGCGCCTGTAGCAAATGATGAAATTGTGCGCCATCGTATATCATTTTATCGTAAATATCGTCGGAGAGAATCCAGACATGCGGATGTTTAACCAACTCGTCCGCCAAGGCCTGCACTTCTGCCTGCGTATAGACCATGCCTGTTGGGTTGCTGGGGTTATTAAACAGAAAAATTTTGGTGCGCGGCGTAATAGCGGCGGCCAATTTGGTAGGCGTCAGTTTATAATTTTCCGCAGCGGTACATTCTATGGGCTTCACCGTAGCATCGGCCAACACTGGCATATCGGCATAACTGGTCCAGTAGGGGCTGGGGAACAAAACTTCGTCGCCTGCATTACACAATACCTGAAACAAGTTGTACAAGGCGTGCTTACCGCCCAACGCTGCACAGATTTCGTTATTCTCGTAAGTAAAGCCATCCTTGGCCAAACGCTCTCGGAAAGCATTGATTAGGGCTGGCTGACCTCGGCCGGGCAGGTAACTGCCGGTATCGGTTGTGCGATGGGTGGCTTGTTCTGCAGCCGCATAGACATGCTCTGGCGGTAGAAACCCTGGCACACCAATAGAAAAACTAATAATCTGCGTGCCGGCAGCTTTAAGTTTACGCACTTCATCGGCCACGGCACCGGTAGCACTGGGTTTTATATTGGTAATACGGCTGGCGAATGTGGGCATGGTTTATAACCTCTTGTTGTAACTTTTTAATCCAAAATGTGTAATCAAGTTACGCCCGTTAGCTAAAATGAACAAACAGAAATTTTTCCACCGCCAAAAGGTTTCGTCAGGCTGGTATGTCTGTGCTAGATTAAAGTGAAACCTCATAAACCACAGAACAAGAAAGAGGCACTATGCAGCAAATTGAAACCACACCGGCTTTTATTAAAAATGTTTACCAAACCATGCGGCAAAATCTGGCCGTTGTGCGCCAACGACTGAACCGCCCCCTCACCTTAACCGAAAAGGTTTTGTATGGTCATCTGGCCGACCCACACAAGGCCGACCTCACCCGTGGTACGGCCTATATTGAAACCCGCCCCGACCGTGTTGCCCTGCAGGATGCCACCGCCCAAATGGCCATTCTGCAATTTATGCAGGCAGAAAAAACTGAAGCTGCTGTGCCCGTTACTATTCATTGCGATCACTTGATTCGTGCTTATGTGGGTGCCAAAAAAGATTTGGATACCGCCAACTTTGAAAATAACGAAGTGTATAACTTTCTGGCTTCGGCCGGACAAAAATACGGTTTTGGCTTCTGGAAACCCGGCAGTGGGATTATTCACCAAGTGGTGCTGGAGCAATATGCCTTCCCCGGCCTGATGATGCTGGGCACCGATAGCCACACCCCCAATGCGGGTGGGCTGGGGGCACTGGCCTGCGGGGTAGGCGGCGCGGATGCTGTAGATGTGATGGTAGGTATGCCGTGGGAAGTTCTGCACCCAGAAATTGTGGGTGTGCGCCTGAGCGGGCAGCTAAAGGGCTGGGCTGCACCGAAAGATATTATCCTGAAACTATGCGACATCCTGACCGTAAAAGGGGGCACCAACCGGATTATTGAATACTTTGGCGATGGCGTGGCAAGCCTATCGGCCACGGGTCGAGCCACCATTGGG
>CAZDNZ010000114.1:0-3160 GCA_964506925.1 uncultured Pseudomonadales bacterium
TACTCTGGCAGCACCAACGCCACCGTTTGGCTGGGGGTGGTGCCGTCCACTTCGGTGATGATTAAGCCCGGGCCAAGGCTATCGGCCAGAATATCGCGCAGAATGATGAGCCGCTGGATAGCTAGTTCGCGGTTTTGCTCGGGCAGGATAACATTGAAGCTTGTCGTATTCTGTTTTTTAGCCAGCACCAGCATATTTTGCAAAGGTTGCTTATCGGCCTGCGCTACCCATTTGTTCTGATCCCGGTAGGTAAGCGTAAATGTTTCTGCCGACACAGGCCACGCCAGAAAACATAAGAACAAGAGCCAAATAGTTTGCTGCATGACATAGATTATCCCTGTGGCCGCAAGAGGTTGTCAATAGCGGCCTGATTGATATCAATATCGGCGGCGTTTTGGAGGGCTAACACGAATTGATTCACTAAACTTTCGCGCATGGCTGTTTGCTGCGCCGTCTGGAAGGTGGCCATATCCGCGGCATCCAAGTTAGGCTCACGAACACCGGTCAGTTGTATCACATAAACGGCATCCTCGGTGGTGGCCACTTCGGTTGCACCATTACCACGGTAGTACAATGTATCCCGCAGGTCGGTTTGGAGCCATGGCAGCGTATCTTCGCCATTTGTTTGGCTGCGCTGCACATTATTCGCCTGCTGAATACGTGCCTGCGGTGCTATTTGTGGCACTACCTGCTGCAAGGGCTGTTGGCGGGCAGCTTGCTGTATTTTACTTGCCTGTGCCTGTAAGGCTTTCTGGATTTGGGCTTGTCGCCAATCGGCGGTCACAGCTGCCTGCACATCTGCCAAAGGTTGGGGGGCGGCTGGTTTAATGTTGTTAACGTACAGATAATACATATCATCCATATTTATACTCACATTATCGTAACTGTTGGCCGGTGTTTGCCAGATTGTTTGAACCACGTCGGCGGGCAGGTCGGTTTTGGTCTCTTCATCTGCCGCCTGCTGATAACTTATGCTTGGTAAGTTCAGGTTTTGCGCCACTTCCTGGGCGGTAGCACCGCCTGCCAGCTGGTCTTCGATTTGTTCTTGCATCGCATAAAGTTTTTCCAAGGCTTTTTCCTGTTGCAACTGCGTGCGGATTTCGGAAGCCACTTCGTCCAGCGTCATCTGGCCGGCAGCGCGTGTGTCTGTGACCCGAAAAATATGCCAACCAAACGGGGATTCTATGGGCTGTGTGGGCGTATTCAGCTCTGCCTCAAACACCGCCTCGGCGTAAGCATCCGGTAGTTCAGTTTGTACCACCCAGCCTAGGTTTTGCTCGGGCGTGGTTGCCGCATTGGCGGCGGCCACATCGGTGAAATCCGCGTCATTTTGCAGGGAGGCATAGGCTTGTTGGGCGGCCTCTGCGGTGGGGAATACAATCTGTTCCACCTGCCGTTCGGGCGGAAAGCTGAAGCGATCCGAGTTGTTATCATAGTAAGTTTGTATTTCATCCGTACGCACCTCGACTGTTGTGGCGATCGTCTCCAAAGTGAGGGGGATAACGGTTGCCGTCCGCACCGCTGGTGCTTGGTAACGGGCTTGATTTTGCTGATAAAAAGCCGTTAATTCTTCTTGAGTTGGCTGGAAAGACTGTTTCAGATTTGCGGCGGTGAGTTCAACATAAGCAAGATTCAGGCTGCTTTGGGCATCCTGCGCACGCTGCTTTAGCACTTCTGAGGGCAAGGGGGGCACACTGAACAGTTGCCCCAGTTGCTCGAGCAGCAGACGCCGCGCCTGCTGGCGTTCGTATGCGGCGGTGGTGAGGCCCATGGTCCGCAACCGAGATTTATAAATTTCGGCATTAAAGCCATTTTGGTCGTGAAAAAAGGTTTGTGTAGTAATGGTATCGCGGATGCGGGCTGGGGGGACAGCCAGTTCCAAATCGGTAGCAAACTGGCGCACCAGCTCTTCTTGCAACATGGTGCTAAACACGCGCTGGGGCAGGCCAAGTTCATTGGCTTGTTCCGGCGTAAGTTGCACACCCAGATTCTGACTCAGGTTTTGGATTTGCTGTTCGTAGCGTTGGGCAAACTGCTGCGCCGAGATACTGGTGCCGTTAACGCTAAAAACCTCGCTTTGCTGCCCGCCAGAGAGGTAATCGCCAATCCCCCAGGCCACAAAACTGAGGGCTAGTATAATTAGAAAAATCCGCGCGTAAATTGTGCTTCCAAAATTCCGAAACGACTGCAACATAATATTAATCCTTTATTTGTGTAACAATATGCACGTTTATCTCGGCGGTGGCAACGGCTGTGCGGTATTGTTTGCCCATGTTTTAAGCTTTATTTAACATAACTAGGACGTCTTTTTTCCACATGTGTAGCCAAGGGCATAAAATTGGTGTATATGGTTTTTTATGTTCAGTACAGCTCTCTTATTATTTAACGCCATTGTTGCCATAATGTTGGTGTTGGCCATTCTGCTGCAAAAGCCGGATACCTCTGGCGGTGGTATTATGGGTGGCGCGAATGCTGGCAGTGGTCCAGTGATGCGGAACCCATTGGTCAAGCCTACGGCTGTGCTGGCAGCTTTATTTATGGGCAGCAGCTTGTTGCTGGCGGTTATTTCTACAGGCAGTGGCCGTGATGAAAGTGTGTTTGATGCGCCAGAAGCGGCAACCCCAACCGAGGAACGCCCTGAAGCCACCCTAGATACCGAGTTACTGCCAACCCCAGCCGAAGCCGCCGATATGCCGCGCTCGTCTGGTGGGCTAGATGTGCCGCCATTACCCGAAACCCCTTAACTTCAGGTTTTTATGCAAACGGATACAACACGTTATATTTTTGTGACTGGTGGGGTTATGTCCTCGCTGGGTAAAGGACTCACCGCCGCCGCTCTGGCGGCTGTTTTACAAGCGCGGGGCTATAGTGTGCGGATGCAGAAGCTGGATCCTTACCTGAATGTGGACCCGGGTACCATGTCGCCCTTTCAGCATGGTGAGGTTTATGTCACGAATGATGGCACGGAAACGGACTTAGATTTAGGGCATTACGAACGCTTTACCGGTGTGCCGACCACCACCAAAACCAACTTCACCAGTGGCCAGATTTATGCCAAAATTCTGGAAAAAGAACGTCGTGGCGATTACTTAGGTGCAACGGTGCAGGTGGTGCCCCATGTGACGGATGAAATTAAACGGTGTATTCGTCTGCACGATGG
>CAZDNZ010000115.1:0-3136 GCA_964506925.1 uncultured Pseudomonadales bacterium
TTAACTCAATATACGTTGGCCGCCCATGGTTACACTGCCCACTGTTTGGCGTGGTTTCCATATCGCGCAGCAGCTGGTTCATTTCTGCAATGCTTAAGCGTCGGTTGGCCCGGATACTGCCATGGCAGGCCATGCGGCTTAGTATGGCATCGGCCTGAGCCGTCACGGCCACCGCCTGACCACTTTCGTGTAATTCCTCCAGAACAGTTTTAATAAGCGCCGCCGGATTTGCCTGCCCCAACAAGGCTGGTAATGCCCGTACATTAACGGCTGCCTCACCGAAGCTATCCACCTCCAGCCCCATGGCGGCCAGCGCATCGGCGGCTGAAATAATCGTGGCTGCATCATGGGGGGGTAATTCCACCACTTCTGGCAGCAGTAGGGGCTGACGGGCAACTTTGCCAGCATGATATTGAGATTTCAATTTTTCGTACACCAGCCGCTCGTGCGCGGCATGTTGATCTATCAGCACCATCCCATCGGTGGTTTCGGCCACAATAAACAGCCCATTCACCTGCCCGATCGCTGCCCCTAACGGATGCGCTACCACCTCAGGCACAGCCTCGGCCATACCCTGCGTGGCCGGCACATCCCCTTTATGGCGCTTTTGGGGCGGAGCATACATATCCATGGCGGCCGCCACACTATCCTGTATTTGTGGATAGGCTGGTGCAGCCGCAGCCACCTGTGGCCATGCCGCCGGCTGGGCTTTTTGTATTAATAACTCGGTATTATGGCCGCTGGCCTGCGCCCCGGCCCCATCTAAGGCATAACGCACGGCACCATGCACCACCCCAAACACATCCACCCCCTGCCGAAAACGCACCTCTGCCTTGGCAGGGTGTACATTCACATCCACGCGGTCTGTTGGCACCGTTAGGAACAATACAGCGCCGGGGAAAGCCCCCTTCTCTAAGCGATCATGATAGGCTTGCCGCAAGGCGGTATTCAGCAGCTTATCGTTGACGGGGCGGCCATTCACAAACAAAAATTGCCGCCGCGTGGATTTAAGATGATACGTTGGCAGCGTAACCCAGCCCTGCACATGCAGATCATCTCGCATAAAATCCAGTGGCACCAAATTATCGGCCAGATCGGCACCAAGTAACGTGCCCAAACGGCTGACCAGCGCCTGCCCCGCTGCCAATGGCGGCACTTGCAAACGTTGCCGACCATCACAATGCAGCGTAAACCCCACCTGCGGCTGCGCCAAAGCCAGCCTCAGGATGGTATCTTCAATCAAATGTTGTTCTGTGCGATTGGTTTTAAGAAATTTCCGCCGCGCCGGCGTGTTATAAAATAAATCCTGCACATCCACCTCGGTACCGACGGCTAAGGCGGTTGGCTTGAGCTGCCGTGAGGCATCCAACTGCCAAGCCTGTTCTGCCCCAGCAGCTTTGCTGGCCAGCGTCAACCGCGCAACCGAAGCGATGCTTGGCAACGCCTCCCCCCGAAACCCCATGGTGTGGATGGTAAATAAATCGTCCACCGTTTGAATTTTGCTGGTGGCATGGCGGGTGAGTGCCAGCGGCAACTGGGTAGGGGGCATACCGTGGCCATTATCGGTTATTTTTATACGCTTTTGGCCGGCATCCTCTACCTCCACCACAATGCGGGTCGCCCCAGCATCAAGGGCATTTTCCACCAGCTCTTTCACCACACTGGCCGGACGTTCCACCACCTCGCCAGCGGCAATCTGGTTCGCCAAGTCAGCGGAAAGAACACGAATTTCAGCCATATAATGCCCAACTATAACATAAGCTGTGGAGAAAAATAAGCACCGCGGGCACATCAAAAAGTAAACATCCATTTACTTTTGGCGTATAATGCATGGCATGTCTACTGATCCTGCCCGCCTTACCCCTGGCCAGCTTAAAATTCTGCAAGCTGTGGCCACCCTGCTGGAAGACCCCAACGCCCGCATTACCATCAGCGAAATTGCCAAGGAAATTCAGGTAACCGATGGCGCGATTTATCGCCACTATCGCAATAAGGATGCCATTTTCAAAAGCATTGTAAGCTATATGGAGGCCAACCTGCTCACCCCACTGCAAACCGTCCAGAATCAGAGCACCGACACCTACCGCCGCCTGCAAATAGTTTTTGAAACTTACATGACCTTTCTGGAAGGCCATCCCGGGCTGGCCCGGCTGCTGCTGGGGCACAGTGCCATTGAATCTGCGGGGCTGGGCGAACGGATGAAGCTGCTACATGGCAAGCTGCGCGCGCAAGTAGCACAGCTGTTAAAATTTGGGCAGGCGCAGGGCGTGCTGCGGGCGGAACTGCAACCGGAACAAGGCGCGGAGCTTTTCTATGGCCTGATTATTGCCACCGCCATGACCCAGAGTTATGATTTACCTTATATAGATCAAGCGCAACGCTGGAAAATTTTCAAACATGCCATATTCAAAAGTTAGCAAATGCATCATGAATAATCTTTTTATGTCTTTTTGCCTGCTCATCGGGGGCTGCGGCGATAATGACGAAGACCCTCGCGCCGCCTATTTTCGGGCATATCTGGGCGTGGATGCCACCCAACTAGAAGTGCAGCAGCTGGATAAAACACCTGCTATGCTAGAAACGCCATTGGAAAAACCTGTGGTACTGAACATCTGGGCGACTTGGTGCCCCCCATGTATTGAAGAACTCCCGAGCCTGAATCGGCTGGCGCAACAGGGGCATTATCAGGTGATTGCCCTGAGTGTGGATCGAAATGCAGAACGCCTACAGACCTTTTTGCAAAAATACGCCAGCAGTGTTTCTCATCTGACCGTCTGGCATAACCCGGGCGGCCGGGCTGTTGCCAAATTACTTGGCGCTACCCAATACCCCGTCACCTATCTGCTGAATACCAATGGCATCGTGCAACGCATTTACACCGGCGCCCGCGAATGGGATCACCCCGCCATGGTCAATAAACTAGACACGGCGTTGAAATAGCCTATTGTGCCCGAGCGGCCTTAATCCCGACAGAATTGCAGCGAGCCACTGGTAGGGTTCTTACGCAAACCCCCTGTATCGCTAGGGCCGCTGCACCCCTCGCTGCCCGTACCGGCAATACTAATGATGCCTGTCAGAGATACATTCCCACTATTATCCACGCTGATACCCTCGGCATCCCCATCATTGGAAATAA
>CAZDNZ010000116.1:0-3074 GCA_964506925.1 uncultured Pseudomonadales bacterium
CATTGCTGCATTTGATATGCACATTTATGGCTTGACATTTACGCGCATAAGTTGTATAATACTGCGTTTTTTACGCGGGTGGTTAAAAAATGAGCAGTTCCATACCCGCTTTTGACCCGCTTTTGGGCAAAATGGCAAAAAAAGGGTCGGCGTTTTATGATAATCAATAGTTTAGGTTGATTTTGTACCCGCTTCGACCCGCTTATACCCCCGCAATACCCTCTTTACACCCGCATTGTACCCGCTTTCGACCCGCATCCGACCCGCATCAGGCCCCCTCGTATCCACCCGGCGGAGGCTGCTTAATAATAACCTCTCGTTTACCAACATGATTGGCTGCGGAAATGAGGCCTTCGCCTTCCATTTTATCTATAAGATCTGCGGCGCGGTTATAGCCAATTTTAAGGTGACGCTGCAAAAAACTGGTGCTGGCCTTCTGTTCCTTAGCCACCACCTCTACCGCTTGCTGGTACAGGTCATCGCTCCCCTCGCCATCGGCCGCCACCACCTTGCCGCCATCGGCCGCCACCACAGGCTGAGCCACGTTATCAACATAATTGGGCTCGCCTTGCTTCCGCAGGAAATCCGCCACCGACTGGCATTCTTCTTCGCTCACAAAAGCACCATGATAACGCTTGATACCGTTGCTGCCATTGGCCAGCATCAGCATATCTCCCTTGCCCAGCAACTGTTCGGCACCCATGGCATCCAGCACAGTGCGGCTGTCTATTTTACTGGCGACGCTAAAAGAAATACGCGTTGGAATATTCGCTTTAATCAGGCCAGTAACCACATCCACGCTGGGGCGTTGCGTTGCTACCAGCAAGTGAATCCCCGATGCGCGCGCCATTTGTGTCAGGCGCGCTATATATACCTCTACCTGCTTGCCGGCCACCATCATGAGGTCGGCCAGTTCATCGATAACCACAACAATAAACGGCAACGTTCCCGTGGCAATGGGCTGTTCTTCATAGGTGGGCTGGCCAGTGTGAATATCAAACCCCGTTTGTACACGCTTGTTCGGTACTTCGCCCCTCGTTTGCAGTTCGGCGAATTTGGCATTAAAACTGGTTATGTTTTTTACGCCTAGCTCGCTCATTTGACGATAGCGATTTTCCATCTCTTTCACGACCCAGTTTAAAGCACCAGCTGCTTTTGCAGGATCGGTAATCACAGGAGTTAGCAGGTGGGGAATATCGTTATAAATGCTGAGTTCTAGCATTTTGGGGTCAATCATCACCAAGCGCAGCTGTTCGGGAGACATCCGGTACAGCAAGCTGATAATAAAGCTGTTCATCGCAACCGACTTACCAGAACCCGTAGTACCCGCAATGAGGGCGTGCGGCATTTTGGAAATATCCTCGTAAACCGGGCTGCCAGTGGTATCCACACCAATGGCCACGGTGAGCTTGCCGCTGTGGGTTTCAAACTCTTCTCCCTCCAGCAGAAAACGCAAAGAAACCGATTGGCGTGTGCGGTTGGGCATTTCAATGCCAATCACGCTGCGCCCGGGTATAGGGGCAATACGAATAGATAAAGCCGACATAGCCCGTGCTAAATCATCCGCTAAATTGATAACTTGCGATGTTTTAACGCCAGGCGCGGGTTCTAGTTCGTAAATGGTAATAACGGGCCCGGGTTTGATACTGATAATTTGCCCAGAGACACCAAAATTTTTCAGCTCGGCCTCCAGCCGACGGGCATTTTGCGTTAAGGCGTCTTCCGATTCGGCTTTCTGCGCCGTGGAGGCACGCTCTAACAGAGATAATGGCGGCAATGCAGCGCTCCCTTCCATGGCCAAAGGCAGAGGTGATTGCTGCGTATCGCGCGTGGCTGGTTGCGGCGAAACAGGCGGTGCAGCCTGACGCTCAACTTTTGGCTTAGGCATGCGCGGGGACAATGGCAAATCAAATTGATCTGGACGCTTAAATTGAATGCGGCTCAGCATCCGCGTTAGGAGGCATACACCGTAGGAAATACGGTAATACGCCTTTTTTCCCAGATAATAAATGCTTGAGAGCGCTGCACCCAAAATCCAGAGCAGAGACAACAAACCAAGTGCGGCAAAAAACATAAAGCTGCCCAGCCACCCAACATAAGGCACCGACCAACTGAGCATGAGCTTGCCAATAAGCCCCCCATTGCCAAAGCCTTGATACTGGGCAACCGTATTGATTTCGTGAAGACTATTTGGCCAAGTGGGCCAAGGCTCAAACATTTGTAATAAAGCGCAGATACCCAACAAAAAAAAGGGGAGCAAAGCAAACTGGGTACGGCAGTTTTGGCGTTTACAGTTAAACAGCAAACCGGCCGCCTGAACGAACAACAGCGCTGGCATAACATACGCTGCCAGCCCGAACAGCATAATAAAAAGGTCGGCAAGATACGCGCCCCATAAACCGCCGCTATTGTGCAAAGCCCCGGTAGGCACGGCATTATTCAAAGACGGATCCAGTGGATGAAACGTTAGCAGGCACACCAGCATATAAACGGCCGCCATGGTTAGGACAACAGCAAGCGTTTCCCGGACGTAGGGGTTTTCAATTTTTTGCGGTGGCCGGGCATTTTTTTGAGCTACTCTCTTCATTATTTCACCGTACACAAAGGCGGAAAATCTGGCAATTGCGTTCAGCTTCGGCGGCGGCCTGAACAAAAAGCAGTGTGACGCTAAAGTGACGATTGACGCCAGCGGCCAAACCCAGTAAAAGAGAGAACACTTGCCCAGGTGGCGGAATTGGTAGACGCGCTAGCTTCAGGTGCTAGTGATCGCAAGGTCGTGGAAGTTCGAGTCTTCTCCTGGGCACCATCTTTTTTCAGCTTGTCTTTTACGTCACACAAATTGGCGCGCGGCGGTGGCTGGTGCTCTGCGGGTCGGATGCGGGTCGAAAGCGGGTACGTTGGGGGTGTAAAGAGGGTATTGCGGGGGTATAAGCGGGTCGAAACGGGTACAAAATCAACCTAAACTATTGATTATCATAAAACGCCGACCCTTTTTTTGCCATTTTGCCCAAAAGCGGGTACGGAGTTGCTCATTTTTTATTCCCCCGCGGAAAAAACGCAATATTATACAACTT
>CAZDNZ010000117.1:0-3073 GCA_964506925.1 uncultured Pseudomonadales bacterium
AGGCAAAAAAATAACCCCATTACGGGGCTGCGGCATGCTTTGATCTTGTATTGCTGGTGTGTGTAAGGTCATTCTAATGTACTCCTTTTGTTACATTAGAAAATTAGCTTAAGCCACATATACTTTGTGTACAAACAAAAGTTATCAACAAACTTCACCATGTGTTAAAATTTAGTCACAAATCATGTTAATGATCATGTTCATGGGCGCAAACTTCGCGTATAGTTTTGAGCAAGAGAGCATAGAGGCACAAATAACAATATAAATATGGCAGACGCTGCAGCAACCACCAACCAAAATCGGGCGTTCAATTTTTTGAATGCGCTGCGCCAGCAAGAAATGCTGCTGGCCGTGGGGGTTGTGTTCCTCATTGTGCTGTTTTTTGTTCCCCTCCCGCCTATCATGCTGGATCTCATGTTTGCCATTAACATCACCATGGGGCTGATGATTCTGCTGACCGTCCTGTTTGTTAACCGGGCGCTGGAGTTTACCTCCTTCCCCATGCTGCTGCTGGTGGCCACCACGTTCCGGCTGGCTCTGAATGTGGCCAGTACCCGCCTGATTCTGACCGATGGCCACGAAACCACTGCTGCCGCAGGTAAAATTATTGAAACCTTTGGTGCCGTGATTATGGGCGGTAATTTTATTATCGGCCTGATTTTGTTCCTGATTCTGATTATTGTAAACTTTGTGGTTATTACCAAGGGTTCCGGCCGGATTGCTGAAGTTTCTGCACGGTTTACGTTGGATAGTATGCCCGGTAAGCAAATGGCCATCGATGCCGACCTGAACGCCGGCCTAATCAATGAGGACGAAGCGCGCACGCGCCGCAAAGAGCTGGAGCAGGAAACCGGCTTTTATGGTGCCATGGATGGTGCCAGTAAATTTGTCCGTGGGGATGCCGTGGCCGGCCTGCTGATTACCGCCCTAAACTTGGCCGTGGGCATTATTATCGGCACCATGCAGCACGATATGAGCCTAGGCCAGGCCGCCAGCCAATACATGTTGCTTACCGTTGGCGATGGCTTGGTGGCGTATATTCCGGCACTGACCATCTCTATTGCCGCAGGTTTGTTGGTGGCAAAATCCGGCACAATGGGTGGCGCCGGTAAAGTTGTATTCGACCAATTAGGCCAAAGCCATCTGGCGCTATGGGTGGGGGCAGGTATGGTGTTCCTGCTGTCCCTTATTCCGAATATGCCGCTTGTGCCCTTTTGGCTGCTGGCAGGTGGCTTGGCAGTACTGGGCTGGTTTGCCTACCGTGAGGGGCAGGTAAAGGTAGAGGCCGAAGCCAAGTCCGAAGAAGATGCCAACGCCGAAGAACTGGCGCAACAACATGCCGAACAACCTATTGCCAGCGTGCTGCATATTGATACCCTCCGGCTGGAGTTGGGCTACGGTATTCTCGGCCTGATTGACGAAGCCCACGGCGGCCGCCTGACCGACCAGATCAAAGGTATGCGCCGCCAAATGGCGCAAGATATTGGCTTTGTTGTACCCAGCCTGCGGATTCAGGATAATATGCAGGCGCAACCGGGGGAATATGTGATTTATATTAAAGAAATTGAAGCCGGCCGCGGCACACTAGAACCCGGCAAACTGCTGGCTATGGACCCCACCGGTGGGCAAGCCCCCGCTATTGAAGGCATCGATACCGTCGAGCCCACGTTTGGCCTGCCCGCCAAATGGATTGATGAAGCCCGCAAGGAGGATGCGGCCTTTAATGGCTATACCGTGGTGGATAATGCGACCGTTATCGTGACCCACATTACGGAAATTATCAAAGATAACCTCTCGGAACTGCTCACCCGTGCTGAGCTGGAAAAACTGCTGGAGGAAATCCGTGGCGAAAACGGCAAACTGATAGATGATGTCATCCCCGAAAAAGTCAGCCTTGCCACTGTGCAAAAAGTGCTGCAAAACTTGCTGGCCGAGCGGGTTTCTATCCGCGATTTGCCCACCATTCTGGAAGCGCTGGCCGATGCCCAAGGCGTCCGGAACATAAACACCATTACCGAAGGCGTACGCCAACGCCTAGGCCGCCAGATTACCCATCAACACACCGGGCCGGATGGCAGCCTGCCGATTGTTTCTATATCGCCAGCTTGGGAGCAGGAGTTTCTGGGGAGTATTCAAAAAGATGGCGAAGATCAACGCTTTAATATGGCGCCAGATAAGGTACAAGGTTTCCTCAAACAAGCTAAAGAAGTGATTGAAAAGCAGCTTATGGGCGGGGTACAGCCGGTTATCCTGACCTCGAGTGCTGCACGCCCATTTGTCCGCATGCTGGTGGCGCGGAATATGCCCATGATTGCCGTTATGTCTCAGGCCGAGCTTCATCCCCGCGCCACCATCAAAACCGTGGGAACGGTTTAAAGTTGTTTGCACATTCTGCTAGCCAGAGCTGCAAAGGATTTTTCCCTAGCTGCCTTGCGCATTATGCAAACCACTTTACCCACTTTATTCTGGCTGCTGCTGATTATCTAACCATTTGAGATAATCTGCACCTGTGAATCCTGACAGAACAATATCTGCTTCTTCCGGTAATTTAGATGTATTGTGCGCCGCTTGCGCCCGAACCACCTGCCCAGCATGAAAACCGTAGATAAGTGCACGTTGAGTATAGCCACCTTCTACACAAACCTGAGGTTGTGCTACCCCCCAAAGTCCATCGTCAGAAAATTCTGGCATCGAATAACCCTCCGGCACAGGTGTACCTTCTGCACTATCCAGCCCTCCCTCCACATGCATCAAAAACGCCGGCATGCCAGTTTTCTCAAATAAACCGACAGCATCTTCATAAACAGTGTTCGCTCCTAAATGTCTCCGAATCGCTTCAATCGCCACGTGATTATTTAAATGCACTTCCGTTCTGCACCATTCGGCCAGAGTTGGATGGGGCGATGGCGATGTTTGCGCCTTAGCAGCATGGGCGCCGATCACAACCGCAGCCACACCCGCCATAAAGGTGAGATTTCCTCGCATGATTATCCTTCCTGCTTAATTTGCATACAATACAATAATGGATTTAAAATATTGTCAAGCACAGGCAAACAATTATGCGCATCTGGCA
>CAZDNZ010000118.1:0-268 GCA_964506925.1 uncultured Pseudomonadales bacterium
GGCCAGGGCATCTCAGAAGAACACCAGCAGAAGGTATTCGATATGTTTTTCCGGGGTTCGGAAAAAAGCGAGGGTTCGGGCATCGGCCTGTACATCGTCGCGGAAACTACCCAGCGCCTGGGGGGCGAGGTGTCTCTGGCCTCCGAACCGGGCGAGGGCACGACCTTTCAGGTGCAATTGCCCCACCTGGTACTCCTGGACGATCAGTCTGTCGCGACCGCCGTGGGCGATGCCAAGCAGACCTAGTGTTTTGTCAAGTCTTAATTGA
>CAZDNZ010000118.1:278-3032 GCA_964506925.1 uncultured Pseudomonadales bacterium
ACTTTGTATTTTTTCATCGGGGCTGTCTTTGCTTAAAGATAATAGCCCGAATCGGTTTTGTTTAAAGCCCACTAGTGTTTTGTCAAGTCTTAATTGATGGGTAAAGTTTCTTGAGCTTGATTCTTGCGTTTTTGGTTTTGAACTGCCAGTTGACTCCTTTTTGTAGATGATTTCGCCTGGTGTACCATGCCTTTACTTCTCTGATGAGGGTTTTCTCATCTTTGATACGTTCCTTGAGTCCGTGTCGAGTCAGCACGCTGAGTTCACATTCGGCGATATTGAGCCAGGATCCATGCGCAGGGGTTCTGACCACATTGAACTTTTGGGCGATGGCTAGGGCGCGCTCGGGAGGAAAAACTTCATACAATGCGGCCATTTTGTGAGCACTGAGGTTATCTTCAATCAGGGTAATGGTCTGCTGCTGTGGATACATATTCTCAGCGATGTGAGCCAAGACCTGGGCATAGGTTTGGCTGTTGTGGTTGTCTTTGATCAGTACTTCCCGGCGTCCTCCCAGCGGTTCGGTGATCATGTAGAGGTCTCTAACGCCATGGCGGATGTATTCATAATCCTGATGCACCACCCCCTTCTCATCGGTGTAACTCTGGTGGGAATGTTCAATCAGTTGTTTGGGAGACTCGTCCAAGCATACCACAGGATGTGATTCATCACAAGGACGTGCATAGACCTCCAGTACTTGTTCCATCCGATAGACAAACGCTGCATTGGCCTCTGGAATGACCCAGGATTTCACTCGCCAAGGCTTAAGTTCATTTTTTTTAACATTTTGCGGACAGTCTCATGGCTGATGCTCTCGACATAGCCCAACTCTACCATCTTCTCCGCTAGTAAGCGAAGCGTCCAGCCATTGCTCCCTTCCAGTTCTTTGGAATCTTCGGACTGACAGCGCAATGCAATCAAGTGGGCTTCGACCTCTCCATCTATCTTATAGGGCACCACTTCTCGCTTTTTTCCATTAATCGCCACTTCCAGGCCTTCTTCACACAGACGTTTGCGCAGACGTTCAATTGTAGTGACACTAACCCGGTAGTCGCGAGCAGCAATGCCATCACTTACACCACCATAGGGACCTGATTCATCAACTGCCAGCAGAATATTTGCACGCTTTGCCTGGTAGCTTTTCGGACTCCGTTTGTCGATCAGTTCGATTAGGTAAGACCTTTCTGAGTCGCTTAAGTGAATTCGATATTTTTTGCTCGCCATCTTCATATATGTTTGGTGACCGGAATATACCCGCCAAATGTCAGTTGACAAAACACTAGTACTACTTTGTCACTTTGGTTTGAATCTATCAAGGTCAGCTTTTCTTTGCTTATGCCTGCCTTGAATGAGTTTCCAAACCTCCTCGGGGTCATTATTCTTTCTTTGGGTTAACGCCATGAAAAGCTTGATGTCCGGGCAGGAAAGCAATGGAATGACTTCCTGGTGTCTGATCCTTTGCTCAAGCATGAAATGCAGTGCCATGATGGTGAGCGTGATGTGATGATACCAAGCTCTCCACCCCCTGACCTGATAATCGGTCATTCCCAATGCATCTTTGAGTTCTTGAAATCCTCTTTCGACCCAGAAGCGGTTCATTTGTCGGTAAAGTAATTCTTGGTCAGAGAGAGGTTGCTGAGGCTTGAGCGCCACATCGTTGGTCAGGCTATATTTGAGTTGAGATCCGTCCGGGTTACAACTGATAATGAGCTTCAGGGCTTCTGGTTGCGGATGATTGGGACGCCTGGTCGCCCAAATCCAAACCTCTCGGCAGTGGCAGGTTCGTTGGAGCGGGCCTTTGGTTCCCTGGCGAACGGTATGTAATGTCCATGCTTCCGGCTCGAGAGCGTGAAGTAGATCCTTGACCTTGATGGGTTGATGGTCGCTTACCCATCGGCTCCTTTTTCGCCCTCTTCCAGCCGCACAATCGGGGATATAAGGCGCAGGATCAGCGAGGTAAACCTCTAGTTGCTCACTGACATCCATCACAAAGCAACGGTTCAACGCCTGAAGTCCTGCTCGCAATACCGGGCTATTGCCATATACACTATCTCCGCCCACCCAGTCATAGCTCACTTGCTCACCCATCTCCCGGATCATCTCAAGTGCCAACTCAGGTTTAGTCCGGTAGCTCCTCTCCTCAATCGGAATCCCGGCCTTTTGACACCGGCCTGGGTGATCACTCCACTCCCGGGGGAGATACAAGCGCACATCCACCATCCCAACGTAGTGCTTGTGGCACAAGGCCGAAAACACGCCCACCTGCCCGTTATCGACCTTGCCGATACTTCCCAGGTACTGGCGGGCTACCCCTACTGAGTGTCGGCCTCTTTTGCGATGACCACTCTCATCTAAAATTAACCCCACCGGAGCATCATTCGAATCAAAAAGCTGGCTAATGTCCTCTCTGACAGCAGAAAGAACCTCCCGGTGATCCCAGGGTGAATCGCTGATAAAGTGCTGAAGAGCTGAGTAAGTACTACCGGGAACCCGTTCGCTCATCCGCTCAATGTTATGCTTCCCTTCATGAAAAAGCCCACTTATATAATGATATGCCTGAGACGCATTGCTTCTGCGATGACAACGGAAAAGCTTGGCATATCTTGATAAATAGCCAGCTAAATCACAGCGGAATCGACTTTTTTTCCATACGTTATAATACTAATTTTTCCGGCTATTCTATTCTACCAAAGTAGTACTAGGCACTGTTTGAAAAAACTCCTTCACTCGCCAACGTTGGTTTTTGAGAACTTG
>CAZDNZ010000119.1:0-3018 GCA_964506925.1 uncultured Pseudomonadales bacterium
GCTGAAAAAAGCGCCCCCATGATTGTGAAATAGAAGTATGGCACCTTGTTTACGCGCGGCTCCTCGCCTGACGCCTGCGGGGCGCGGCTAAACAGATTTGCTGAAAAAATCTCTGCTTGCGCAGCAAGCTAGCTAAGCCGGAGCAAACGCAGTGAATGAGGATGAGGAACGGGCTTCGGCCGGCGGTATGGTCACAGACCGCCGCAGGGTAAAACCTGCGTCCGGGACAAAACAAAAAACCACGCTTTTTTGTTTTGGATATATAATTTGCGCTTTGTTTCTGGGCAAATCTGGTGGTCAGTACTGGACTTGAACCAGTGACCCCTACCATGTCAAGGTAGTGCTCTACCACTGAGCTAACTGACCATGCTGCATTCAATACCAGCGCTTACGCTACGATGCAAGGCTTTTGCAGCCTTCACCTTAAACATCCAACTCCGCCTTTAGCGCATTTTGCTGAATAAAGGCGCGGCGGGGTTCCACCACATCCCCCATGAGGGTAGAAAACACCTCGTCCACCGCTTGGGCATCTTCAATCGTAATACGCTTGATTACACGGTTTGCAGGGTTGAGGGTGGTTTCGTGCAACTGTTCGGCATTCATTTCCCCCAAACCCTTATACCGCTGCACATATAGGCCTTTTTGCCCAACAGCCTTAACTTGGGTGACAAATCCGGTCGGTGAGGTAAACGTCTCTGTATCTTTTGATGTTTCCAGTGTGCCACCGGCTAATAGCGGCAGTAAATCGGCCGCCATATTTAACAAATGCCGCAAAGGCAACTGCAACAAACCTTCCCGCGTAAGGGTCAGCCTTTCCAGCACGCCTTCATGGGTACGAGATAAATCGAGGCGTTGATAAGAAACCGGCGACTCATCTTCGCTAACACCACCAAAGGCGGGAGACACTGCCACCTGCCAATGGCTTTCAGGCGCGAGGGATGCGTTCAGAGCCTCGCGCAGGCTGGTGACCAGATCGGCAGCACCACTTTCATCATCCAGCGCATCTTGGCTGGCTTTGGCACGGATCAATGCCCATGCCAAATCCGGCGTAATGCCATGCGCCAACCGATTAATCTCGTGCGTTGCCTTTAAGGCCATATCAAATGTACGGCGTAAATCTGGGCCACTGCGTTGTTCACCCGTTTGCAGGGTCAGGGTTGCGCCATCCAACGCATGAGCAGCCAGATACTCATCCAACGCGGCTTGATCCTTCAGGTAGGTTTCTTGCTTGCCTTTGCGTACCAGATACAACGGCGGCTGCGCCAAATATAAATGGCCATTTTCAATCAGTTGCGACATATAACGGTAAAAGAATGTGAGCAGCAGCGTAGCAATGTGCGCCCCATCCACATCGGCGTCGGTCATGATAATCACTTTATGATACCGCAACTTTTCCAGATTAAAATCATCTTTACCAATGCTGGTACCTAATGCCTTGATCAGCGTGCCAACCTCTTGGTTTTGCAACATACGGTCAAACCGCACCCGCTCAACGTTCAGAATCTTCCCACGCAAGGGTAAAATGGCCTGATTGCGGCGTTCACGACCCATTTTGGCACTCCCGCCAGCACTATCCCCCTCAACAATAAACAGCTCGCACTCTTCCGGCGTTTTGCTGGCACAGTCGGCCAATTTTCCCGGCAGATTGGCAATGTCGATAGATGTTTTCTTGCGGGTCAACTCGCGGGCTTTCCGTGCGGCTTCCCGTGCACTGGCCGATTCAATCACTTTCTGAATAACCGCTTTGGCGGCTGCGGGGTTTTCTTCAAAAAAAGCGGTCAGATGCTCGGAGGCCACAGCCTCCACCACTCCACGCACCTCGGAAGATACCAGTTTATCCTTGGTTTGAGAGCTAAATTTAGGATCCGGCACTTTGACAGAAAGCACGCACGTGAGGCCTTCCCGGGCATCGTCTCCGGTCAGCGCCGCGCTTAGTTTGCTTTTCTTCACCAGCCCGGATTCATTGGCATAACTGTTCACGGCTCGGGTCAGCGCCGCACGAAAACCCATCATATGCGTTCCGCCATCCCGCTGGGGAATATTGTTGGTAAATGGGTACACATTTTCGGCATAGCCGTCATTCCATTGCAGGGCACATTCCACCACAATGTCATCACGTTCCCCGGTAAAATAAATATCCTCTTCATGCACTCTGGTACGGTTGCGATCGATATGCTTTACAAACGCCAGCACGCCACCTTCGTAGTGCAGTACATCTTCGCGCTTCTCTTCGTTACGCAGGTCGCGCAGGGTAATGTGCACACCGCTGTTCAGAAAAGCCAGTTCGCGCAAGCGTTTCAGGAGCGTATCGTAGCTAAACTCAATCCCCGTAAAGGTTTCTTCGCTGGGCAGGAATGTGAGCGCTGTACCAGTCTGGTCGGTTTCGCCTGTGGCCACCAAAGGCGCCTGTGGCTCGCCATGACGGTAAGTTTGCTCCCACACTTGGCCTTGGCGCGAAATACGCAGCCGCAATACCTCAGACAAAGCATTTACCACACTAATCCCAACCCCGTGCAAACCACCAGATACTTTATAGGAATTATTATCAAACTTACCGCCGGCGTGCAGACGGGTCATAATCACTTCGGCAGCGCTTACGCCTTCTTCCTTGTGCATATCGGTGGGAATCCCCCGGCCATTATCCTCAACGGTACAGCTGCCATCTGCGTTTAATATCACAAAAATACGATCACAATGGCCGGCCAGCGTTTCATCAATGGCATTATCCACCACTTCGTACACCATATGGTGCAGACCCGTGCCATCGTCGGTATCGCCAATATACATGCCCGGGCGTTTCCGCACCGCGTCCAGCCCCTTCAGAACCTTAATCGAGCTGGCACCATAATCCTGTTCATTCATGTTCTGTTCGTCCTTCTTTACGGTGTTGGTCATGGGGTGAGTATCCTATTATTTTGCCTGTTGTTTTGGCTATGGCCTGGGCTTTTGCTTTGGGTTGCATAAAAATGAGGCAAATGCCCTTGATTTCTGCGAAAAATATACCATGTCAGGAATGAA
>CAZDNZ010000120.1:0-2981 GCA_964506925.1 uncultured Pseudomonadales bacterium
CAGAAAGTTATTCTGCAAACTTCTGGTATTGCTGCTGCAGCCGGCGACTTTGTGGCAACGCAGAAGCGATTCTGTTATAATCTTCAATCGATAATGACGATTCTTCCAGCGCACCACGCATTTCTTGGTTGGCTTTTTCTGCCAGCGTCTTGCGTTGCTCTTGGCTGGCACTATCAGACTGAATTTGCCCCATGTATTGCTGCTTAATCTCTTGCAGTTCTTTGCTCAGCTGAACGAATGATTGCATCTTAGCATCGGAAACCTGCACATCTGGCGCTTGTTGCTGCGGCATTTGTTGGGCGGGCATCCCTCGTTGTTGCTGGCCTTGTTGCTGGGACATTTGCTGGGCTTGGGCACTGCCAACGGCCACCATAGACACAGCCAAAGCTGATACGGCTAAAATTGTACGACGCATGGCGTATTCTCCTCTTTTAATTACTCTTAATAAGCATACAGTGTTTCAATATATTAAAATGTCTGAATGCCTATCCTCCTTCACCCCAACAAACCACAGCCGTCACGTCAACCCTTGAACATCATTTTTTTTAAGTATTGTACGTATACATGCGTACACATCCCCTATCTGATGTGCTATTTTAAATCTGTTAAAAAATAAAGCGGTTAACATAATGTATCCAGATATTGTTACTTTAGCCAATTGGTATGCGTCTGCCCTGGGTGCACAGACCCTAGCTTACTTAAAGCTACCAGCACCGTCGGCTGGTGCCAGCCAGCGCCACCTGGGTATTGGCTACACAGCACCATTTATGGATGAAACCCATCCGGAAACCTTTTGGGCTATGCCCGCAGGTATGGGCGGCTGGGCATGGCCCGCCCAACCACCCTATCGCGCCCTGCTTACCGATGAAACCGCGCTGCCTTTTCCTGACATGAGTTTTGATACGATATGTGCTGTTCATGCGCTGGAGTTTACCGCCAACCCGGTACAAGCCCTCACCGAGTGGCAGCGCACCACCAAACCCAATGGGCAGCTGCACCTGATTGTGCCCAACCGGCTGGGTTTATGGGCGCGACGAGAAGGCCCCCATGGCACATGGCCATTTGCCCGTGGCAACCCTCACAGCAAAGGGCAGCTGGAAAAACACCTGCAGCAAGCGGGCTGGACACTGGAAACATTAACAGGACACCTCTATTTTCCGCCTTGTACCTACCAGTGCGTGCTGAATGCCCCACACCTGTGGGACACAACCCTGCGCCGGGCTGGCCTGCCCCCCGGAGTATGGCTAGCCACCGCCCGTAAAAAAATGACCGGCGGCACCCCCGTTCGGGTGACCGCACCCTCGATGCACCCCCGTACTGTACCGACACCATAAATAGCTAAAAAATTAAACTGACGGTGCTAAATTATCGACCTCAACATACCTGTCAAAATACGCTTGTTCAACTGCTGTTGGTGGCTGAAATACACAAAACCAACTCGCAACATCTTCGCGCGTCAGTGGGGGATCTTCCTGCCCTCTGGCCTGAATCCTGCGGAAGGCTTCGTCCTCATCAATCGGCAGGTAATGTAACTCGGCAGAACTGCCTATGGCTCTAGCAGCATTCAAAAGAGTCATACGCTCTTCTTCGGCCCAAGTACCCCATTCAATAATCACACTTACACCCATACCCAAACTAAGTAATGTTTCTGCCTGTTTAAGTTGAAACGCCTCAATACGCTCTCGCATTTGTTCATCGTGCAAGTTTATACCTAAAGCCTCCATCCATTCGTCAGGACAATAACGTATAGCTTTTAATTCTTTTTCCAAATTTTTTGCATATGTTGTTTTGCCTGCACCCGGCAGACCACATACAATGATCATTGTTCCATTAGATATTTTCATGGGAATCCTCTTTATGTTTTACAAGCTGCTGGGCCGTATCAGACTCCACATCCGTCAGCATTTCAATTTTTTGCATGCGGCGTTCCAGCTGGTTGCTGCGGGTGGTGGTAAGGGTATGAAAAGCATCTTGCGATTCGCTAATTTTTTTACCTACTTTATCCATTTGCTCGCGGAACTTATCCCACTGGGTTTTAAATTCGGCCAGCATATCCAAAATTTCGCCCGCACGACGCTCCATATGAAAGTTCTCCACTGCCTGCCGAATAACGGCCAGAATGGCATATAAGGTCATGGGTGAGCACAAAATAACCTTTTGCCGCATAGCATCATCCAGCAGGGTTCGGTCATGCTCATGCAGAAAAGCATATACTTGCTCGTTGGGAATAAACACCAGCACATAATCCAGCGTATCGCCACTTTCGGCATAGCCCCGGCTGGCAGCCGCCTTGACATGCTCGCGCGTTTGCCGCAAAAACTTTGTTTTATACGGCTCGCGGTGGGCATCATCCTCGGCTTCCACATAGTGCAGGTAATTTTCCAACGGAAACTTTACATCCATATGCACCACCCGGTTGCGCGGTAAGTAAAAGGTAAAGTCCGGCTTATTCCGTGCCGATTCCCCCTGCCCTAGTTGCTGCTGCTTGGCATAATTTAGGCCTTCTTCCATGCCGGCCAAACGCAGCACATCATCAGCCATCCGCTCGCCCCATTGTCCCCGCACGCGGGAGTTGGTTAGCGCCGCCTCCAGCCCGCTGGCTGTAGTCGCTAGCCGCTGGGTTTCACTGGCCGTTTTGCTTAGCTGCTCTTGCAAAACATCGTACTTGGCCTGCCGATCTTTTTCGAACGTTTGCACCAAGCCTTGTACTTTGCCCAGCTCATCATGCATACTTTTGAGAGTTTGATCGATAAGGGATTTTTTGCTGTCCAGGTTTTGGTTATTGCTCTCCGACTGCTGCTTAAAGCGGGTTTCAGCCAACTTCAGAAACTCTTCCGTGGTTTTACTGAGAGTTTCGGCAGAAACAGCTTGAAAACTATCGCGCATCTGTTCACGTATTTGGCTGGTCAGGCGATCAATTTCTGCGGATTTTTGGGCATTCATCTCGTGCGCCAGCTGCGTTTGCCGGCGTAACCACCACC
>CAZDNZ010000121.1:0-2964 GCA_964506925.1 uncultured Pseudomonadales bacterium
CTAACTGAAACGGCAGGTTCAGGTTTTGCGTTATGCCTTTCAACGTAAATTGCCCTTGCGCTATATATCCTTCATCTGCCGCGTTTATCACAATCTGTTCACTGATAAAGCTGGCTGTGGGATGGGTGGTGGTATCGAACCAGTCTGGCTTAGGCAGGGTGCGGTCGTACATGGCGTTGCCGGTTTGAGCTGTGGTCAGGTCTATGGTGGCGCTGATACGGCTTTCGGCCAGATTATCCTTATCAAAACGAATATCGGCTTGCCATGCCTCAAAGGTACCCGTAAACGCTTGCCCAGCATGCGTGCCACTAAACGAGATTTCGCTTTGATTCTGCAAAATTTGGTAAGGTGTGGCATAGGCGCACGCAGCAAATAGTGCTAGCGCCAGTGTCAGCATTTTTTTCATGGTTTTTCTTTCGTTTGTGTCCACCACATACGCTGCAATAGGTTAATACCATCCATGCGCTTGTGTTTGATAACGGCAGCTATATGTAACAAAATCAGGCCGCCAAAAATAAGCGCCAGATAAAAATGCGCACTGCGCGCTACATTATGAAGGGTGGTATAGCCTGCCACCCCCGGTATATGTGGCCATTCAAACCAGCCGAACACCATGGTTGGCAAGCCATACACACTGCTGGAAACCATCAGCCAGCCACTCAGCGGCATGGCCAACATGGCTGCATACAGCCCCCAATGCCCCAGCTTGGCAGCATATTGTTCCCACGCAGCAAGTTGGGATGGCAACGGCGGCACACGGGATATCAGCCGCCACACAAGGCGTATCCCCAAAGCCAGCAACAACAACACGCCCCCAGCTTTGTGCCATTGATATAGCTGGAATTGGAGAAATTGTTCCAGCGGTGCATAAACCATCATGACACCACTGGCCAACATCAGCAACAGCCCCAGCGCCATCAGCCAATGCAAAAAGATAGCGAAGTTATTGTAACGCTGTGACGCACCTACCATTATTCAGCCTTAAAAAATTCGGCCTCAATCATAATATGTACGGTGTCGCCTATGTTAGGCAGGTAGGTATCCATGCCCCAATCCGACCGTTGGAGTTTACCCGTAGCGGAAAACCCCAGAGCAGGCTTACCTGCAAAAGGATGTTCCAGCATGGCCTTATTAAACGTTACATCCAGTGAGACAGGCTTGGTTACCCCCAGAAAAGTCAGTTCTCCCGTCATGATGCCCGAATGGTCATCTGTTTTTTGTAAATCAGTTGCCGTAAAAGTAATTTGGGGGAACGCATTGGCATTAAACCAGCCTTCGCCCGTCGCCAGTTTTGCATCAAAATCTTTCTTTTCCGGGTGTGGGTAATCGGTACGCACCGACATAGGATCGATTGTTGCCTTTACGCTAGATGCAGTCAGGTTATTGGGTTGCAAGTTTATGGTGGCGTCAAAATCTGTGAAGCGCGCCGTGTAGTTGGATAAGCCCAAATGCGACACTTTCCAAACCAAGCTGGCATGGGTTTTATCCAAGGTATATGCACCGGCAGGCATTTCGGCCAGCGGTGTACCTGCGCTGCCTTGGGCATGCGCCTCGTGGGCTAACCCTATAGGTGCCAGTCCTGCCATAAAACTAAACATAAAAGCCCATAACGATTTTTTCATATGCTCCTCCTTCAGATATTTGTTAATTTCATTATATGAACGCTTAAATTAAAAGGCATCCTGCCGGCAAGAGCAACTCATTTTTTCCACAGGCTCGGGCTCTGGCATAAAAAACTTTGGCATATTTTGTATGCAATACGTTGCATTTATGGTTCCCCTGCCCTATGTAGCTAACATGTCTTATTACAACAGCACCGATCATGGGGCGCAAGCTGAGAAAGCGCGCCTGCGCGACCTCTTTCGCCAGCGGCGGCGGGTGATTCCGGCAGATTTGCGGAATACCACCCAGTGGAAGGTGATTAACCATCTGCGCACGCTACAAGGCGCATTTCAGCCAGCCGTCGTGGGCTTATATCACCCTTTAGCGGGTGAAATTGATCTGCGCCGTTGGGCGGCTGAACTTTGGGCGGATGGCAATACGGTTGCTTTACCTCGGGTGGTGGCACATGGTCATCCACTCACTTATAACATCTGGCACGAAGGAGCGCCGCTCGAGTTAGATGCCCTTGGTATTCCTTGCGCCACCGGCGCTGAGATCTGGCCAGCATTGATGGTCATACCCTGCTTGGGCTACACCAAGGATGGCATGCGCCTTGGTTATGGGGGCGGTTTTTATGATATAACCCTAAAAAATATGCCCTTGCCGACCATTACGGTGGGTGTGGCCTACACCGAATTGGAAGTTGAACATTTTCCGGCAGAATATCATGATCAGCCGCTGGATTATGTGATCACCGGAAAAGAAGTTATTACTACACAGCCCACTTTACGCGGGGCGGCGGCAGCGGCCATTGCGGCGGGTTTTGCTCAGTAACGCCAGCCACACACCCAAACACCACAACCATACACAGATTCCGCCCATAAAAAACCCCGCAAAATGCGGGGAGGAGGAAAACTGAATAGGATGCAAGTGGCTTTCGCGTCTTTTTTGTATGTTAGCCCCTGTATTTTGCTGCCCGCTTGGAAAAAATCCAAAGCTGGCAATGCGCTACTCTCCCACGTCTTAAGACGCAGTACCATCGCCGCAGGAGGGCTTCACTTCTGTGTTCGGAATGAGAACAGGTTTTTAACCTCCGCCGTTGTCACCAGCAAATGGCAGCAAAATACAAGGGCATATATACAAATTCGACACGTTTATTCGAGGTTTTTTCAGAATATTGTGTGCAGGCAAAAAGCCTTGGCACTACAGATTATTCAAAACTATCGGGCAATTAGTACTGGTTAGCTCCATGCGTTACCGCACTTCCACACCCAGCCTATCAACGTGGTGGTCTTCCACAGCCCTCAAGGGAAACCTGGTTTTGAGGGGGGCTTCCCGCTTAGATGCTTTCAGCGGTTATCC
>CAZDNZ010000122.1:0-2962 GCA_964506925.1 uncultured Pseudomonadales bacterium
GAGGATTAGTGAACAGGTCCGGGCAGCGCCCGGGACATTTTGCCGAATTCATTTCGGTAAAATGGATATAAGTTTACGCACGGCTCCTCGGCAAACAAGTTTGCCTGCGGGGCACGGCTAAACAGATTTACTAAAAAAAGCGCCCCCGGCGCTTTTTTTTGAGTAAATCTGGCTCCGACGGCAGGACTCGAACCTGCGACCCAATGATTAACAGTCATTTGCTCTACCAACTGAGCTACGTCGGAATACATTTTGGTAATGAGGCTATTGGTAGAATATTTCAAAACGCTTGGCAAGAGAAAAAGCGCAGAAAATAATGTATCGTTATGATACGATATTCTAAGAATTTTTGCCGCATACGGTCGCCACATCAATATCCAGCTGCTGAATTTTTTTCCGTAACGTATTGCGGTTAATGCCCAGAATCTCGGCCGCACGCACCTGATTTCCCCGCGTAAAACACAGCACGCGGGTAATCAGGGGGCGTTCCACTTCATGCAAAATACGTTCGTACAGGCCATCGGCAGGGGTTAGGCCATTCAGGCAGGCAAAATAATCGGTTAACGCTTGTTCCACCGAAGATGCCAGTGCTGGCGGTTGCGGTGCCAGCGGATTATAACGCCGCAGGGCGGGGCTGTGTTGTGGGTGCATGGTTGGTTTCCTTATCGATTTACACAACAATTATTGTTCATTAACAAAAATGTATGCATATGGCAAGCGAAAGCTATGCCGGCCTCTATGAACTTACTATTCACTGACTTAAACCGAGTTTATCTTTACCGCTGGGTCAACTTGCATTAACCTGTATCTTGCTATATAAGCACCCAAGGCGTTAAATATGGCCTTAAGCTGGCCTTTAGCCTGCCACGCCCGCCAAAAAAACGAGAGGAAGCAAAATTATGAACGAATCCAATCAGGCTGCAGAGTCACCGGTACAGGTAGAAGTGACCGAACACGGCACCCTGGAGCGCGAGATAACCGGCACATTCCCGCAGGATGTGGTCCAAAAGTTTTTTGATGCCCGTTGCGCCCAAGTGGCACAAAGTATGAAAATGGACGGTTTCCGTCCCGGGCAGGTACCGCCATCTGTGGCCGAGCAACGGCATGGCGTCCAGATTTTGAAAGAAATGGCTCCCCAACTGGTGGAAATGGGCGTCAGCCACGCCGCGCGGCAGCACCAGCTGCACATTGCCGCCACCACGAAGGTGGATCACCCAGATTTATCGGCCGCCGCGCCGTTTACCTTTACCGCCAAGGTTGAATTGTTCCCCAAAACCGAGGCCAAGGGCATTACGGGTATTGAACTGACCCGCGAGGTGGCTGAAGTGGATGCTGATTTACTGGCTAAACGGATGGACGATCTTCGCCGTAACCTGCAAACTTGGGTAGAGACCACCGAGGCTGCGCAGCAGGGCGACCGCGTCACCGTTACCGGCCAAGGCTACCGGGTAACAGATGATGGGGAAGAAGCTTTTGAAGGTGGCGCGCTGGAAGGTTTTGCCATTGAAATTGGCAGCAATATGCTGATTCCCGGGTTTGAAGATGCATTGGTGGGGCACACAGCCGGCAGCGATGTAGAGGTAAACGTGACCTTCCCTGCAGATTATCAGGCCAAGGAACTGGCTGGCCAACCTGCGGTATTTCGCCTGAAGCTGGATAAAACCGAGCGCGGCCAAGCCCCCGATGATGATGCCATGGCCAGCCAGCTAGGCTACGAAACAGGGGAAAAACTGCGCGAAGCCCTCAGCACTCGGCTAGCAGCGGAACTACAGGCCGCTTCCGAGCAACGGTTGCGCCGGCACCTGCTGGATCATCTGGATGAGCAAAACGATATGGAGCTGCCCGGCACGCTGGTAGAGCAGGAGCTGAATGGCCTCGTCCACGCCCAAGCACAGGAGATTAAACAGCGTGGCCTTACGCTGGAACAAGCCGGCCTGACGGTGCAAGATATTAAAGATGAACTCCGTGATGTGGCCGCGCGCCGCGTAAAGTTGGGCATTGTACTGGCCGAGCTGGCCAAGATGGAAAAAATGAATGTCACCGATGCCGAGCTGCGTAAAGCCGTGCTGGATCGGGTAGAGCAAGCTGGTTCAAATGCCGAGCAGGTACGCAGCTATTATGGTAACGATGAAAATCGCCAACAGCTGATTGGGCCCATTCTGGAAGAAAAAACCACGCGCTGGTTGCTGGATAGTGCCACCATTACCGAGAAAAAGGTAACGGCGGCGGAACTGATGGAAGAGTTTGAATAAACCTGCGTGGTTGCGCTGAACATAAAAAATAACGCTGAAGAAGGATGCCCCCCATGACCACATATAGCCAATTGATTCCCATGGTTGTTGAACAAACCAGCCGGGGGGAGCGCTCGTACGATATTTATTCCCGCCTGCTGAAGGAACGGATTATTTTCCTTGGTGGCACGTTTGAAGACAATATGGCCAACCTGATTGTGGCGCAGCTTTTGTTTTTGGAGGCGGAAAATCCCGATGCCGATATTACCATGTACATTAATTCGCCCGGGGGGTCGGTATCGGCCATGATGGCCATTGTGGATACCATGCATTACATTAACTGCGATGTCAGCACCGTATGTATTGGTTTAGCCGCTAGTGCCGGCGCCTTTACGTTGGCCTTTGGGTCGCCCAAAAAACGTTTTGCGCTGGAACATGCCAAAATTATGATTCATCAGCCGTTAGGTGGTTTTCGGGGGCAGGCCAGCGATATTGAAATCCATGCCAAGGATATTATCGATACCAAGCAAACCGTAAATAAAATGCTGGCCGACCATACCGGCCAAAAACTGGCCACCATTGAAAAAGATACCGATCGGGATAATTTTATGTCCGCCGCTGCGGCTAAAAAATATGGCCTGATTGATGATGTGCTTACCCAGCGTCCCCCAGCCCCTAAAAAATAACTTCCCCCCCTTGAAAACCCTTTTGCGTGCCCCATAACAGGTGTG
>CAZDNZ010000123.1:0-2906 GCA_964506925.1 uncultured Pseudomonadales bacterium
GATTTTTGGGCATTCATCTCGTGCGCCAGCTGCGTTTGCCGGCGTAACCACCACCAGCTAGCGAGCATGCCACCAAGTAATAATCCTATAGCAAAGCTGCCACATATGGCCAAAACAGTTATATTCATACCCTAAAATTAACATACCTGCGGCTTTAGAGATACCTGCTTTCTTTTAAAATAAAAGAGGGATGCCACATTAAACGCCAACCCAATGGCCGCCCCTATGGCCATTGGCCAGCTGGCGACCAGTACGGCAAACACCAGCCAACTAATGCAACAAACATTCATACCCAACCGATACACCATAAAATGATTGCGCCCAAATGCCGCCATTGCTGCTGCGCTAGAACCAACAAGAGCCAGTATCTCGGCCGGTTGCTGTATTATCCATGGCGCACTAACCCAAATACCAATCAAATATCCAAACACCACATACCGCAACGCGCCATCGGGCACATAAACCGAGAGCAACATCCGTAAAATCGCCACGCCCAGCATTAAAGCCGGCGCCACCAGACCCAACAGCAGATAATGAACAATAAACAGGCTGTCTCCGCTGGCTTCGGTCAGGATGCTCCAACGGGGATTATGCCAGACAAACATGCCCACATGCAGGCACATGCCCCCATAGCCAATAAGTGTTGCGAGTAGCCATAAATCCATCCTTTACTTTTATGCAGACCTCAACTAACCTAAAGCCATTCATTCCTGACAACAATAATCGGAATACCGCCATGCGCCTGTCTTTGAAGCACGTCTTCGTCACCATTTTTCTGCTAGGGAGCTTTATTTTTATGAATACCACCGCCACCACCCAAGACTTGGAAAACACACTATACATGGATGTCCCCGCAGGCCGGGTGACCATTGAAATGTTCCCAGAAAAAGCCCCCAACCATGTGGCACGCATTAAAGAACTGACCCGTGAGGGCTATTACGATGGCAAACTGTGGCACCGCGTGATTAATGGTTTTATGGCACAAACAGGCAGCCCGCAGGGTAATGGTATTGGCGGCTCGGATAAGCCAGATCTGGCGGCTGAATTTAACGATATTCAGCACGTTCGTGGTGTGGCCAGTATGGCACGCACCCAAAACCCGAACAGTGCCAATGCCCAGTTTTTTATTATGCTGGCCGATGCCCCCCATTTGGATGGGCAATATACCGCCTGGGGCCGTGTGACAGCTGGTATGGAACACATAGACGCCCTAAAACAGGGAAACCCTGCCCGTAATGGCACTGTGAATAATCCGGATGCCATTCTAAAAATGCAGGTCGCAGCGGATGCTGAGTAACGGAAAAAACTGGCCACCAGAACAATTTTGCTTCACTTGGTCAAAATTTTGGTTAAAGTTAAGCTAAGATTTAGATAACTGGCAAAAAATAAAAAGAAGTAAAGGGTCGCACCATGTTGCAGAACATGACGTTTACACGAAAAATCATCCTCATGCAGGTTATTATTGCGGTAGGCTTGCTGGTACAGCTTGGCATGAATTTTTATTCCAAATACAACAATTTGCTGGCAGAAGAACGCGAAACCCTCGATAAAATGACCGATGCAGCCTACAGTGTGGTGCAAAAGTTTCATGAACAAGCCATAAGTGGCGACCTCACAACCGAGGAAGCTCAAACCATGGCCAAAGAAACCCTGCGGCAGATGCGCTACGCAGGCTCGGAATACTTCTGGATTCATGATACCAACCTGCAAATGGTAATGCATCCGTTTAAACCCCAACTGGAAGGGCAGGATTTATCCAATGTGGCCGACCCAAATGGTAAAAAACTGTTTGTGGAAATGGTAAACGTTGTGAAAACAGATGGGGAAGGCATCGTGGATTATATGTGGCCCAAACCCGGGCATGATCAACCTGTCGATAAGTTTTCCAACGTTAAATTATATAAGCCCTGGGGCTGGATTATTGGTACCGACGTTTATGTAGATAATGTTATGACCACATTTATGGCGCATGCACTAAAATTTGGTTTTGCTGCATTGCTCTTGATCAGCATTGTTATCGGCCTAGCCATTTATATGTCCCGTTCGCTGCACCACGGCCTGCACCGCCTGCAGGATGCCTTTGATGAGCTGGCCAATTACAACCTGAATATCCGCATCCATAATTATAATAACGATGAACTAGGGCACCTGAGCACCGTCTTCAACAAAGTGGCAGAAAGCCTGCGGGAACTGGTTTCTGGTGTTAACACCAGCACCGCAACCATCAGCCGCAATGTGGCCGAACTCAAAGAAACATCCTCCACCATGAGTGCTGCCAGCAGTGAACAACAAAGTGCTTTGGCACAAATCTCCGCCGCCACCGAGGAATCGGCAGGTACAATTCAAGAAATTAGCAAACTGGCCAACGAAACCACCAGTAATGTGGAGAGTATTGCGGCCTCTTCCAAGGCAGCGGACGATGCCATGGAAACGCTGAAAAATAACTCCCAAGAAATTATAAAAGTAACGCAGGTGATTGAGGATATTTCCGAACAAATTAACCTGTTGGCTTTAAATGCCGCTATCGAGGCTGCCCGCGCAGGCGATGCCGGCCGTGGCTTTGCCGTGGTGGCAGACGAAGTGCGAAAATTGGCCGCGAACACCAATAAATCTACACAGGAAATTGGTAAGGTTATTAATATGTTGCAAACCGATGTGGGCACAACAGGCTCGGCCCTGCACCAAATTACCAGCTCGGTGAACGATATTACGCAAGCAGTGGAACAAATTTCTCAATCGCTTGATCAGCAATCCGACGTTACCAGCGATGTTGCCCGTACCGTGAATGAATTTAGCGAACAAATGAACGGCGTAACCGATAGCATCACCAGCATGGATAATGCCACCAAGGACGTTGCCACCAGCACCACAGATCTGGAAACCCAGATTAGCAAGTTTAAGGTTTA
>CAZDNZ010000124.1:0-2871 GCA_964506925.1 uncultured Pseudomonadales bacterium
CCCCCCTGTCAGGAAATCGGGGCTTTACATTTTTGCTGGTTCGTATATTTATACACGGAAGCGTCGGTGCCCACACTTGGGTCACGGCGCAGGGGTAAACCAAATAGGGGGACCTGCATGACCAAAGCACCCGAAACCCGCCTCCATGAGGTGTCGGATCTTCAACCAGCGCCTGCCTTCGATGCGAATGGCAAGCTTAATGGTTACATTCCATCTGATGATGAAAGCTACATGAATGAGCAGCAAAAGGACTATTTTCGTCAGTTGTTGCTGTCATGGAAACAAGAGCTACAGGAAAAATCTTCCGAAACATTTAACGGTATGCGCGAAAGCAACCACAATGCCGACCCGCTGGATGTGGCTTCGCACGAGTACGACCTCACCCGTAACCTGCGTACGCGCGACCGCGAGAGCAAGCTGCTGAAAAAAATTGATGAAGCGCTGGAACGCATCGAGAATGACGAGTTCGGCTTTTGTGAAGAAACCGGCGATCCGATCGGTATTCCGCGGCTACTAGCTCGCCCGATTACCACGCTATCTATCGAGGCCAAGCGGCGGCAGGAAAAGCACGAAACCGGCTATGCCGACTAAAAAAACAGCCGGCTCTGCGGTTGACATTCAGCCCCAGCTGCTGGATATAATTGTGTGCCCTGTTAGCGGGATGCCTCTGATTTACGATGCTGAGAACCAACGCCTTATCTCGCAGGCTGCACAGCTGGCTTACCCCATAAAGCAAGGCGTACCTGTACTTGTGGCGGCCGAGGCCAAACGCCTGCGTTCGTAAAAATAAGAAAGTTATGCTCATGAAAAAAATATATTCTGCCTTGTTCTGCCTGCTGGCGCCTTTAGCACTTGCGACCGATATTACTATTGAAGATGCTTGGGCACGCGCCACCACCGGCAGCATGCGCACCAGCGCCGTGTACGCCACCATTCACAACCATGGCACCACCGATCTGGTTCTGCAGGATGCCAGCAGCCCCCTCACCTCCCGTGTAGAGTTACATACCCATACCGAAAACGCCCAAGGTGTTATGCAAATGACCCAACTGGAAGAAATTGTGATGCCTGCCGGCAGTAAGCATGTGTTTCAGCCTGGTGCCGACCATATTATGCTGCTCAACCTAACCCAACCGTTGGAAGTAGGAAACGAAATCCCCCTCCGGCTTGAATTTGCCGATGGCAGCTTTCGTAATTTCCGCGCTGTTATCCGCCCCCTTGGCCACCGTATGAAGCATAATCATAAGCATAATCATCATGACCACCACTAAAAACATGATCATTCAGGCCACAAACCTGCAAAAAACCTATGGCAAGCCGCCCAATACCTTTGTGGCGGTAAAAGGCGTTTCCTTTCAGGTTAAACAAGGCACTTGCACCGGCCTGCTGGGGCCCAACGGGGCGGGTAAATCCAGTACCATGAAAATGCTGATGGGCCTTACGCGCATTTCCGGCGGCAGCCTAACTGTTTTTGGCGAAAGCGCCGATAACCTTAGCCGTGCTACCAAAGCCCGCATCGGCCTCGTACCGCAGGAGGATAACCTAGACCCCGACCTCACCATCACCCAAAATCTGGAAGTTTATGGCCGCTACTTTGGCTTGCCACAAGCCATTATTACCGAGCGTGTGCAGCAACTCCTTGCCTTTATGCAGCTCACAGAAAAAGCCGATAACCGCGTCAATCAGCTTTCCGGCGGGATGAAACGCCGCCTCATTATCGCCCGTGCATTGGTCAACGACCCGGATCTTATCATTCTCGACGAACCCACGACCGGACTAGACCCACAAGCACGCGTTATGATCTGGCAACGGATTCTGGAGCTGAAAAAACAGGGCAAAACCCTTCTTCTGACCACCCATTATATGGACGAAGCCCAACGCCTGTGCGACGATATTATTACCATCGATAACGGCGATGTGCTGGATGAAGGCACCCCACAGCAGCTCATTAGCCGCCATGTAAAACCCCATGTATTTGATGTGACCAAGCCCTTGCCCGTCAGTATAGAAACCGTGCACCAAACACCGCCAGCCGGCATTTCCAGCGAAGATCTGGGCGATAGTGTGGTTTTTTATGTGGATGATGCCGCCACCTTTCGCACGCACATTCCGCACGATGCCACGTACCTCCACCGGCCTGCGAATCTGGAAGATGTTTTCCTGCACCTCACTGGCCGCGGCCTGCGCGAGTAACCTATGCGCGGTATGCTGGCTATTCCCCTACGCTATTGGCTGGTATTCCGCAGCGCCGTGTTTGCATTTATTATTACATACCTGCTGGAAGCCTGTATATTTATGCTGGGCTTCGGCTTTGGGCTGGAGAAAACCTTCACCCCCGCCACAACCGGTATGCCTTATTCCCTTTTTGTCATCAGCGGCATGATGATCTGGACTGGTGCCACCGTGGCCATTATTGCTGGCGGGTTTGAATGCCATCGCTCCCTGTACGACCGGAAAATATGGCAAGGCATGCTGGCGGCATCCCTCACCACCCGAGATATTGTGCTGGGCGAAACGATGGGGATTCTCTTGCGCTGCCTTATTGCCAGTGTTTTGGTCTTTGCTGCAGGCATTATGTTTGGTAAACCTTTGCCAGTCATGGGCTTTCTTATCTCATTACCATTATTTATCATTACATATCTGATTTTTATCAGCGTCTGTTTTATTGCCATTGCCTTTTTGGAAGACCGTTCAAAACTTTTTCTGCTCTGGGCGCTGCTGGGAACACCAACCCTGGCATTCGGGAATACCGTTATGCCCATAGAGCATTACCCCAGCTGGCTGCACCCGCTGGCACAGTTGCTCCCCAGTACCCACAGCCTAGAGGTTATCCGTCACGTCTGGCTAGGCCAAACCGACCCCATGGCCTAC
>CAZDNZ010000125.1:0-2819 GCA_964506925.1 uncultured Pseudomonadales bacterium
GGCGCAAACCAAACCAGAATGCCAGAATACCGCCGATAATGCCATAATCCTCCGGCTTAAGGGGAATATCCCATATTCTGGCATAAACATACCAGCCCATGGCGGTAAACGTAATAAGCGGCCGCACTAAACCGCGCGCTACATTCACAATCCGTTCGTTGGGCACGCGTGTTGCAATATCGTGCTGACGCGCATTCTCAATTTCCTGTAGCAGCTGCTGTTGAATACGCTCATCTTGCGTTAGATAATTTTGCAAGGCATGGCCTATTTTTTCTACCTGATCAGGCGCCACCCCGGCAATATGCGCGGTTTCAGACTTTTTAGTGCTTAAAAAGCCTTGAATGGCTGTGGTGATAAACGGGAGTATAAAGTTCATCATAGTATCTCTCTCACCTCAAAATTTGGGCAGGTTTTTAATGTTGTATAATCCCTGTGGCCACTGGGTTTAAGCTGCGGGAACAATACCCTTAGGCTATTGTGCAATAATTTTAATGCTTGAAACTGGCTGGGGGTAAACTCTGTACGCCCCACAAGGCAGGTGCCTATGCTGTTTTTATTATGGCCACGGCAATGTGCGCCCATCATTTCCAATGGCCGTCCCACTTCAATCACGCCATCTCGGCGGATAACAAAATGGTAGCCAATATCGCGCCAGCCGCGGTGTAAATGCCACTGCCGAATTATTTTAACATCGCCACTATCGCTATCACTACAGTGAATAATATGGTGTTGTATTTTTCTCATGTACGTCGTCTTTTTATTAAATGAAGTTGGTTAACTTTAGGCTAATTCAAAGTTTCCTAATAAAATCTGGCATGTAAGACACAAGAAATGCCAACACCCCACTGGCAGCTATCGCAATACCTTGGGCGCGCGTAATAATGTCCCGCATATGGCTAATGTCGTGCTGATGCCTTTTAACGTCGTCCTTAAAGGCGTTAATACCTTCTACGCGCAATAAAATATGATCCAGCTGGATCGTCATGTGATTCAGCCGTTCCTCAATGCGCGCTAACCGAATATCGAGTGCTTCATTCATGGTTTTCTCTTTTCTTTAATGGCAGCATGGCATCCGTTTCATATCCGCGAAACGATGACGCTATGCCTAGGGATTTTGCCTGCCAGCATTGACTTTTCTGCAAAACACGCTACCGTGAGCAACATGACCCATTACGAAACCGATGAAAAATATATCACTGGCGCCCCCCTCACCCCGCAGAAATACAATATTCTGCTGACGCGGGAGGGTGCCGAAATTGACTTTGATTTTCCACCTGCTACGGCAGATATGATTGCTCGATTTGGTTTTATTCTACCTACAGATACGCGCTGTCGTTCTGTTTTGGTTCATGATGAGGAAGGCCTGTACACCTCACTTGAGCCTGTACTGGGTGCCGGCTGGCGTGGAGATCTCTCCTATCACACCCGCAAGCAGGTTATTATTTCCCTCCATGATACGGCAATTTTGGGGTATCAACGCCAAAGCATCATTGACCCCCGTTTAAGTAACGAAATTGCCCTGTTCTGGGAAATTTATTTGGATCAACGGGTGTTCCCACAATCTTTAGATGAAGCGTGGCAGCGCCTGATGGCTGAAGTGCTTATCTCCGAGCTCAACGATGATGAGGCCGACCATTTACTGGCAGAAGATATTAAGAATCGTCTGCTGGAACAGGCTCAGTAGTTGATGCAAACATCTCGGATAACTGCTTGAGTGCGTCATCAAGATTAATTTCGAGGCCCTTACCGTTTCTGGTCGTTATTTGTAATTTTTCCGTTTTTTCGTTGATATGCAATTTTGTCAGCACTGGTTTCAGGCCAGCCTGATTCCATAGCGTAACGGCAGCATCATTTTTCCGATCCAGCAGCATACCAATAACCTTTTGCAAAACATCTCGTTTGTCGACAATCTGCCGCAAACGCGCCTGCTTTTCTGCTTCATAGGCTTTTACTTCTTGTTTCCAAGGTTCAAAAGATGTCTTCAGCCATGTTTGTATGTCATTCATGTGATTTTCTCCTCTAAAATATGCCGCGCAGGCCGCCGTTAAAGATGCTGAATCCCGGCACAATCGATGTAGCGGTTTCGGCGAGATTACCCAGCGGGGAACGTGTTTGTGCCAGCTGAGCACGGTAATAATCGTTAAGAGATGCGCGCTGGCTTTGATTGATAGACGACAGCATACTTTGCCCCTGCAATGCCGATTGCTGCCTTCTCACATCATCGGCATTTTTGGCATTCGCTGCCAGACTGTAAAGATTTTGCTGCTGCTGAATATTTGTACTGCGCATATCGCTGGCCAGCACATCACGTTCCCGATCTATCTGTTCTTTTTCCTTGCGCTCATCAGCACGCCGCTGCCGCCGAATATTTAAAGCCGCCGTTGAATCGCCCAAACCACGTTGTGCCAAACGTTTTTCTTCTTCCCGCTGCCGATTAATAAAATCATCCTCGAGCAAGCTTTTCCTTTCAGCTTCCCAGGCATCTAGGGCCTTGCGGGTTGTTTCATCCTCGGCATAGTCATCTGAAGATAGGCGTTCGATTTCGGCCAGTGATTCCTGCATCACACGCTTCAGTTCTGCTTTTTCTGCCTGCTCTGCTTCGGATAATGGTAATTCCCTAGTTACGAATGTGGTACTACCATCTGGGTTTTTAACCGGCACTTGTTCAACACGGTTAATTTCATCCCGGATACGCTGGGGCGGAGGCGGTGGTGGTGGCGCTGGAATATCTGGTTTAAATAATGATCCCATTGGTTGGTTCTCCTGAATTTATCCTCATTTAACTTAACAAGGACGCCTTGTTAAGTTGTCAAATCGCT
>CAZDNZ010000126.1:0-2755 GCA_964506925.1 uncultured Pseudomonadales bacterium
GGAAGAGAAGATAGCGATCTAGTCATAATCAAAGAAAGATTTGAAAGCGCTATCCAAAATGCGCCGGCTGAGTGGTCTCCCCCTTCTATTGATGAATTAGATAAAGCTGTTGCACTTTGCAAAAAAATAGACGCCGAAGATTTAGTTGATCAAGAAGAACTAATTAGATTATTTGAACCGCTCTGTGTAAATAGGTATGGTTTTACTGATGATGGTATTGTAGTAAATGAAAGGCTTGATTTATATCTAATACTAAGTGGACTTGCAGAAGACCTTTTGGTTAATGATGAAATTGCCTAATTAAGATAACGCACCAATTTGTATACATTAAAGCGTTTGCAGGTTAAATGGGTGTTACGTTCTGCGTTGCGCATAGGCCATCATCGCATGGATATTACAGATGGCCACCGGCCACCAGCAGGAAGTGGCGCAGGCAAAAATAGAATCATTACAATCATAGGCGCACCACACTTGACAGTATTGGTAACCCCACATATATGTATACAGAATTAATAAATTAAAGGAATGAAAAATGATCAAGCCAGTACATACCATTGATAATTTAAGGGCTGCTATTAAGAAAGAAATAGATAATGTGACGGGACAATTAGTCGGTTGGAGAGAGTATCCCCCACAAAATGAAGCCAAATTTTTTGAAGTGTATAATCGTATAACGGTGCTTGTCTTTGCTCAGAGAAATGACGATTTTTTGCAAAGATTCCAGAATCACCCTAAAATTGACGTTGAAAATATTATAAGAGCGGCATCTGATTATTTAGCTATGCACCATGTGCCAGGATATACAACTGCAGGTATCGCCCGATGTGTGCAAAACCCAGAAGATGCGTGTGTAGCATGCATGGCTGCTGCCATGCTTGCCCACCGTTTTAGTGATGCTGAAACACAGATAACACCAGAAACGATGCTTGAAGCTTTCGGCGCCTCTGAACAAGCAATCAGCTTGAGCCAAAGCGCTCAAGTTCAGAAAGTAATGAACCAAGTGCTGGCTGATTTTGAAGGTATGCCTGATGATGGCAAATCTCGCCCAGCAGAAGTTGTGTGGGCATTAGCCCAAAAAGTACAGGCTATAATAAACCATAAAGCCCGTGAAGCAGACCAAGAAATTGCCTAAGTAAGCATAACGCACCAATTTGTATACATTAAAGCGTTTGCAGGTTAAATGGGTGTTACGTTCTGCGTTGCGCATGAGTTAAAGGTACGCTAACGTTAATACCCATATGAACCACACCTACACCCGCCTTTTTACCCTGTGCGCCCTCTTGATTTCCGCTGTTTTCCCTGCAGTAGGGTCGGAAAGGGAAACTGTGCCGCAAACCATTGAAACTTATTTTAATACTTTGCAAACGTATCAGGCGGCGTTTACCCAAATGAATCCAGATGGCTCGCGCCAGACGGGCACATTTTACCTCAACCGCCCGCGTCAATTTCTTTGGCAGTATGCTAACCCTATGCCTCATAAGCTTATTTCTACCGGCGGCCGTATGTTTTTTATAGATGGCGATGGCGGGCAGGTGACTCAAATCCCCCTTAATTCAGGGCTTTCGGGCATACTTACCCAAGAAAAATTTGATCTAAGCCATTTTAAACTTATTGAAAAACATGAAGAAAAAGGTGAAATCGGCGTTACCGTCAGCTTACCAGCTACCGATGAACTGGCGCAAGGGCAAGTGACGCTGCTGCTGAGTAAAAATCCGCTGCGTTTACAAGAATTAACCACAATAAACCCTCTGGGCGAAACCACCCGCGTCACGTTTAACCAGATTCAACAAAATATACCGCTTAACGATAAAATCTTTGATTATACACCGCCCCATGAGGAAGATTATTTCTTGAATTAAAATCAAAATCAGGTTAGATAACAAAATTATCGCGTCCTACTTATGCATGCATATTTTATTCATCTAAAATGAAAGCAGATTATGAATTTCCCCAAGCCACGTCATGATTTAGTTGAAAATACCCCGGAATACGAACAGCTACCATTGGTTAAGCCCACTGGATTTCGTGAATACGATGCCCGCTGGCTTTTTGGCAAAGAAATCAATAATATGGGCTTGCAGGCAATCGGCCTTGGCCTTGCCGAAATTTTCAGACAACGTGGCGTTGAACCGAAAATAGTTGTCGGTAACGATTTCCGTAGCTATTCCGCTGGGGTCAAAAACAGCCTCGTCAGTGGCCTGCTGGCCGGTGGTGCCGAGGTTTACGATATTGGCTTGGCGCTGTCGCCCATGGCATATTTTGCCCAGTTTGAGCTGGATATTCCCGGTGTGGCGATGGTGACGGCCAGCCATAACGATAACGGCTGGACGGGTATAAAAATGGGCATGGCAGCCCCTTTAACTTTTGGCCCTGACGAAATGCAGGCGCTGAAAGATATTGTTTTAGCAGCGAATTTTAGTCTGTCCGGTGGGGGTAAATTGCATATTGTGCCGGATATGGCGGATCGATATGCGGCGGATTTAACCAAGCGGGCGCCCCTCAAACGAAAATTAAAAGTGGTGTGTGCCTGTGGCAATGGCACCGCAGGGGCGTTTGCGCCAGCTGTACTGTCGGCATTGGGCTGCGAGGTGATTCCGCTGGATTGTACGCTGGATCACACATTTCCGCAGCATAATCCCAATCCCGAAGATTTACAGATGCTTAACGCGGTAAAAACCGAAGTGGAACGGCAAAATGCCGATATTGGCTTGGCGTTTGATGGCGATGGCGATCGCTGCGGGGTGGTGGATAATAC
>CAZDNZ010000127.1:0-2728 GCA_964506925.1 uncultured Pseudomonadales bacterium
CTACTTCCCAATACAAAATGTGGAGAAAACCAAATCCAGCACATCTTCGGTGCCCACGCCGCCGGTAACCCGACCAATCGCCTCTGCCGCTTGCCTTAAATCTTCCGATAATAACTCGGCACCGCCTGCACGTGCCGCCATACACTGAAGCGCAGCCTGCACATGCTGCTGGGCATCTTGCAGGGCTTGGCGGTGACGCGCCCGGGTAATCTGTGCCGCCTGTTGTGCCTGCCCAAACCGCTGTTTTATTAAGCCTGTTAAGGTATTGGCTATAGCCAGCGCAGCCTCTTCTGCTGTCAGGTTTTGTGCCAGTACCGGCACACCGTTTAGGGTTTTAGGGGGCTGGCAGGGGTGTTCATCAATATGGGTCACCACAATTAGCGCCTTACCCGGCAGCAATAACGGGGCAAGTGAGGCATCCACCGTTGGCCAGTCGGCCGCGGAAACCAACGCCACAATCAGGTCGGCCTCCTCAGCGCGCAGACGTGCCCGCCGCACACCTTCGGCCTCAATCTCATCACCTGTGTCGCGCAGGCCAGCCGTATCTGCCAGTGTTACCGGAAAACCGCCAATATTCATCACGGTTTCTACCACATCCCGCGTGGTGCCCGCCAACGGCGAAACAATCGCCGTATCCCGCCCGGTCAGCAGGTTGGTAAGGGTGGATTTCCCCGCATTCGGGCGCCCAACAACCGCTACACGTAAACCACTGCGCACACGCTCGCCGACCTGTTGTGCCAGCGCCTGCCCAATATCATCATGAACCTGCTGAATACCCTGCTGCAGGGCTGCATCGGCCAGAACATCCAATTCTTCATCAGGAAAATCAACACCAGCCTCCACTTGCGCGCGCAGAGCCATCAGCTGCTGCCGCCAGGATTCAAAGCGTGCCCCCAGCGCACCGCGCATTTGGTGCAGGGCTTGCCGCCGCTGTTCTTCCGTTTCTGCCGCCACCAAGTCAGCCAGCCCTTCCGCCGCTGTCAGATCCATTTTGCCGTGCAGCACCGCTCGGCGCGAAAATTCGCCTGCTTCTGCCTGCCGTACGCCCGGTATATCCAAAATCGCCTGCGTCAGGGCTGCCAGTACCGCCTGCCCACCATGGCATTGAAATTCCACCACATCCTCGCCCGTAAAACTGTGGGGGGCTTTGAATGGCAACAACACACCTGTATCAATATGTTCCGCATTTGCAATAAAAGGGGTGTATATAGCCCTATTTGCTTCCATTTGCGTAACATGTGGGGCTATTTTTTGCCCCACAGCCCAAGCCTGCGGGCCAGAAACCCGCAGAATCGCGACCCCTGCCGCCAAAGGTGCTGTTGCCAACGCCACAATCGTATCGTTAAAGTTCATTCTTTTTCTATAACAGATATGTTAGAACGATGAAATGCCAGAACTTCCTGAAGTTGAAACCACCTGCCGCAGCATTGCCCCCCTGATGCAAGGGCAGCCGCTGCTAAATATTATTGTACGCCGCGAGCGGCTGCGTTTTCCTGTCCCTGAAAATTTGCCCACACTTTGCCACCATGCGGTTGTGTCCAGTATTCAACGCCGTGCCAAATATATTTTATTGGGGCTAAACAACCAGAAAACGATTTTACTTCACTTAGGTATGAGTGGCCGCCTGTGCCACAAACCCGCCATAGAGCCCTTTGCCCCACATGATCGTATTGTCTTTGAATTACCTGCAGGCCAGCACATTCGGCTACACGATCCACGCTGTTTCAGCTTGGTTCTGCTCGAAAATACTGCCACGTTACACCAGCATAACTTATTGAAAGGTCTAGGGCCCGAACCATTGTCGGACGCCTTTACACCGGCATATTTATGGGCTGCTTGCCAAAAGCGCACGGCGCCTATTAAAAATGTCATTATGGATCAGGCTATTGTGGTGGGGATTGGCAATATTTACGCCAACGAAGCCCTGTTTCGTGCACAAATTCATCCGGCAGAGCCAGCCCATAACCTAACGGAACGCAATTGCCTAAACCTGATTATGGCCATAACGGCCGTTTTATCCGAAGCTTTGGCCGCCGGTGGCACAACCCTGCGCGATTATAGGCAAGTGGATGGCAAGCTGGGTTATTTTCACGAAAAATTCTCTGTTTATGGGCGCGATAACCAAAACTGCCTGACCAAAAACTGCGCCGGCACGATCCAGCGCATGATTATCGGCCAACGCAGCACTTTTTATTGCCCGCTATGCCAACCACAGGTCGCAACAAGCGCATCAACCCCCGCTAATCGTTCAGCTTAAACGAATTTTTCGCTAAGCATATCCGTCTGTATGATACAAAATTCGCTAGGCTGCCGGCGAAAATACTTTTTTGGCCAGCCAACCATTTTCTGGCCACGTCAGTGGCCAAGCTAAGCCGGATCCGCCGTTTTTTGCTGTGTAGAATATGGCGGAGAGGCACAGTGAACAGGTCTAGCCGGCGGTATGGTCACAGACCGCCGCAGCGTAAAATCTGCGTCCGGTGGCTTGCGAAAAACCACGCTTTTTCGCAAGCCATTAAGATAATTTTTTAGTTTACGATCTCCCACGACCCATCAGCCCGCCGACAAGCCGTCCCATAAGCACGCTCGGTTTGGCCATCGATGGTCACTGTCTGCTGGAACTCACGGCAGTAGCGGTTGCCCCCATCTTCGGTGCGCATGGCACCTTCCCGGGTAGGCGTAATGGAACCTTGGTGCTCTGTTTGCGGGTTATACCATTCCACCGTTTGGC
>CAZDNZ010000128.1:0-2670 GCA_964506925.1 uncultured Pseudomonadales bacterium
ACCACGCCAAACAGTGGGCAGTGTAACCATGGGCGGCCAACGTATATTGAGTTAAGGAAGAGGGATTTAGAAAACCTCTTCGGCCGCTAAATTCTACTCAACAGGGCTGCGCATGGGTTTTGTCTGCGCTGCGGTCGCCTCATGTACTTTTTTGTACACATCGGCAACCGTTCTCGTCAAAACACCATGCTCGCCGGCTGTTGAGCGAATTTAGTGTGGGTGGTTGTGGCCGGACTACAGATGCTTTTTGTCTGCATTGCGTCTGACGTTCTCGTTAAGCCCCTCCGCCATCTTTTGCGCAGCAAAATACGGCGGATCGCCGGCTGTTGAGCGAATTTAGTGTGGGTAGTTGTGGCGGGACTACAGATGCTTTTTACTTGCGCTGTTGGCGTTACAGTGTTGACAAAGTTGTGGTTGTGTGCAAAAAGCCAACATCTTAGTTTAAGGTTAAGAGGGCATGACCACTGGGCCCGGATAAGCAATGTATGTTATCCAAACGTGGCAGTTTGATTTGTTTAAACGAAAAGGAAAGGCGTGCATCATGGCACCACCAAAGAAAAGCAGTAAGAAAAAAATCAAGGAATACGTCAAGTTTCAGGCACCAGCCGGACAGGCGAATCCCTCTCCACCGCTAGGTCCGGTTTTGGGGCAGCGGGGTTTGAATATTATGGATTTCTGCAAAGCCTTTAACGACGTATCGGTTAAAGAATTTGCCCACGGCACCCCTCTGGGTGTGGTAATGACGGTTTACGAAGATCGTACATTTGATTTTATCCTCAAAACACCGCCAGCAACATGGTATATCCTGAATGCCCTTAAACGTAAAAGTGGCAGCAAAACCCCTAGCATCACCAACGCAGAAGGTTTGATTACAGAAGCTCAGCTGCGTGATATTGCTGAGGCAAAAATGAAGGATTTAAATGCCAACACGGTAGAAGCTGCCATGCGGATTGTCGCTGGTAGCGCCCGCAGTATGGGTGTAGCTGTGCCCAAAGGCTACACAAGTTAAGGTGAGGATGTAAAATTATGAAATATTCAAAAAAAGTAAAAGCCTACGGCGATAAAGTGGATCGGACACAGGCTTACCCATTGGCTGAAGCTGTGGCGTTGTTAAAATCTTTGGATACAGCAAAGTTTGACGAAACGGTGGAAGTGGCGCTGAATCTGGGGGTTGACCCTAAACATGCCGACCAAATGGTGCGTGGTGCCATTACATTACCGAACGGTACTGGTAAAACGGTGCGGGTGGCCGTATTTGCCAAAGGGGAAGCCGCTAAAGAAGCTGAAGCCGCCGGTGCTGATGTTGTGGGTGCCGAAGATTTGGTGGAAAAAGTAAAACAGGGCGAGCTCAATTTTGATCGGGTGATTGCCGCGCCGGATTGTATGCCACTGGTGGGACAAATTGGTAAAATTTTGGGGCCAAAAGGCCTGATGCCAAACCCAAAAACAGGCACAGTTACCCCTAAAGTGGCGGATGCGGTGAAAGCTGTAAAAAGTGGGATGATTGAATTCAGAGTGGAAAAACGCGGTATTATTCATGCGGGTGTAGGAAAAAAATCCTTTGAAGCCGCAGCTCTGGCCGAAAATATTGCTGCATTGGTCAGTGCCGTGCAAGGTGCTAAACCCACCGGTGCCAAAGGGCAATACCTCCAGCGGGTTGCGATTAGTTCCACCATGGGGCCGGGCATCCGCGTGGAGCTTGCATCCTTGGCGGCTAAGTAAAGTTTAAACCCTTCGGGTTTAAGGGTTCCCACCAGCAGCGTTCCTCCTCCCCTCCTGCTGGTGGTTTACTGGGAGGATAAAGGCGTCGCTCCCTGCGCCTTTATCCTCCCTTTTTTCTGTTTTGGGTATTCTTTTATAGATATTACTTGACCTTTTTACTGAAGGCAGGCATAAGAGCCTATCTGCCGAAGACCGTTGGTGTTTTTTCTATGGGAAAAACTTAATGTCCAACCGAGGGAGGAACATCAAATTTTATATCGCCTGTGTGCGGTATGTCTGTTTCTTCTTTTAATTGTGTGCAGATATTGCTTTTTACAATGCGCTAAAGGCGTTGTGAAAAGTAAACACAGCGCATTGGTTGCATGGGGTAACCAATGAACAAATGAAGGAGTCCAACACAATGGATAGAGCACAAAAGCATGCTTTTGTGACCGATCTGAACAACCGGCTGGCGCAGGCCAAGCTGGTGGTGGTGGCGCAGTACCGTGGGTGCAGCGTAGCGCAAATGGAAACATTGCGGAATGCCATGCGGGATGAAGGTGGCGAAGTACAGGTGGCTAAAAACCGTTTGGCCAAAATCGCTTTCCAAGGCACCAGCTTTGGTGAAGCCGTTCACCCATACCTGACCGGCCCTACGGCACTGACATTCTCTGCCGACGAAGTGGCGGCCGCCAAGGTAGCCCAAAAGTTTGCGGATGATGTTAAAGCCTTTGAAATTGTTGGTGGTGCCATGGGTGAAAAAACCCTGTCCGCCGCTGATGTTAAGGCATTATCCACCATGCCAAGCCTGGACGAGCTGCGCAGCAAGCTGATTGGCCTGATTGAAGCGCCTGCTACCAAAGTGGCTCGCGTGACAGCTGAGCCCGCTGGCAAACTGGCACGGGTGATTGCCATGAAAGAGCAAGCCGTTTAGATCGTAACAAAAGTTGAAGAGAAGGAAGATAACCA
>CAZDNZ010000129.1:0-2654 GCA_964506925.1 uncultured Pseudomonadales bacterium
GGGCACCGAAGATGTGCTGGATTTGGTTTTCTCCACATTTTGTATTGGGAAGTAGGCACCGTTTCAAATAATGACTTGGAGCGAAAATATGTTCTTTACGTTCTTGCACGGATAGTATTGGCCTTGATGTTTAACTTTTATGCACCATATGATTATTCTTAATTAAGTAAGGCTTACAAGAATATGGCAGAGCATATTTTTCAATTACGTGTGTCAGGCTTTGTGTTTACAAGGCAAAGGCCAGAAAAATCGAGGGTTTCCAGTTTTGCGCTTAAGCTGGCTTCAGATGTTCATGAAGCCATGCCAGGTGGTGGTTGGCTATTAAAACGTCAACGGCAATACGATCTGGGAAAGCCCCCGTATGAGCAGGATCTTGACCCTTTAATTGTGAGGGATAGCTTAAAAGAGCAAGAACTGGCTCCACAGTTTACGTTACCTCATCTGAAACATGATGCCATGACAGATCTTGTGCAAAGGCGTGTGAACAAGTTATTTGGAAATATATGTTCTGCAGAAGAATACCTAACAAGAAGCAGAAAAAATGTGCCTGCTCCAAAACAGCTATATTTGTACGGGGGTGTGCTTGCGGCAGGAACGCCGGAGGCAGGGCTGGCAGGTTGTCGTGCTGTTCTCCGTGAAAACGGCCCTTATTACAATTGGCAAATGGTGACATGGCAACTACATGGGAAAGAAGATTTGTGGGAATTTTTAACCCATCCGGATGATGCTGCTGTAGCGGACAAGATAGAACTTCTGTCGACCCCTTAAGCGGCGGTTGCGAGCTTGAAGGTGTTTTGGGCGGCGTTTCCCCAGCCAGAATGTTCAGAATACGCTGCGTGGCTTGGCCATCCCCGTACGGATTTACGGCACTGGCCATGGCATGGTAAGCGTCGGCATCGGTGAGCAGGCGGCTGGTTTCTGCAATAATTTTTTCGGCGACCGTCCCGACAAGTTTGGCTGTGCCTGCCAGTACCGCGTCTGGCCTTTCCGTTACTTCTCGCATCACCAGCACCGGTTTGCCCAAAGATGGGGCAGATTCCTGAATACCGCCCGAATCGGTCAGCACCAGATGGCAGTTACGCAGCAGGGCAATAAAATCGGGGTAGAAGGCTGGATCGGTCAGAATAATATTGGGCTGGCCGCTTAGTTGGGCTTTGACGGGCTCCTGCACATGGCGGTTTAGGTGAACAGGGTACACAAAGTAGGTTTCCGGGTGGCGTTCGGCCAGGGTTCGAATCGCCTGACAAATATGGTCAAAGCCTTCGCCATAGTTTTCCCGCCGGTGGCCGGTTATTAAGACGTAACGGGCATCAGCTGGCAGTTCAGCTAACGGGGCGCGTGGGGTTGCATCCAGCTGGCGGCAGGTATCCAGCAAGGCGTCAATTTCTGTATTCCCTGTTATAAACACATTTTTGGTAATATTTTCGTGGTGCAAAGCCTCGGCCGCTGTTTGGGTAGGCGCAAAATGATAATTTGCCAAGTGGCCAATAAGCCGGCGGTTGGCTTCTTCGGGGAAGGGGGCATAGTTATCGTAGGTACGCAGGCCCGCTTCTATATGGGCAATTTCTATCATACGGCGCTCGCCCGTTTCGTTACGCACATAGTAGTCGTAGCCATAAAAGGCTGTCAGTGCCGCCAGAAAAGCGGTTGTGGTATCCCCTTGGCAGACGACAATATCCGGCTTTGCTTTTTCCATAATGGTATGCAGCCCGTACAGTAGCTTACCGGATAAATGCGCCAGCGGCTGTTTGTGTGCCATAACGTTTAGGGTGTAATCGGGCGATACACCAAACCAATCCAGAATAGGGGGCACCATGTCGGCATGTTGGCCTGTAAAAAGCAGCGTTTGGCGAAAGCGATCATCCTGCTGCATCGCCTTGATTACAGGCGCAACTTTAATAGCTTCGGGGCGTGTGCCTAATACAAATAGAACATTTTTCGGAACATTTTTTTGTGTCATCACATAAATATGTAGAATAAGTGCCACACTGGTGCAATCCAAAAACAAAAAAACTTCGCTTTTTCAAATTTGTTAAAGCAAGGTAAGCATGAAAACAAAACAAAAAATAGGTTTTAGACCATGTATTTCCGCACACTCCTCCTTCTCTTGACCCTTATTGTCCAGCCAGTTTTGGCGCAGGATGCATTCTTTACCCAAAGCGGGGGGCGCGGGTTACAAAATGCCAAGTCTGATGCGCGTGTTTCCCGCGCAGAGGCCGATATCACCACCATCTTCGAGGATTTGGCCGATGTAGAAAGTCATGCGCGTGCGCCAGCACCAGCGTGTGAAGATTTATCACAGAAATTGCGGTGGACAGGCGCAGAGTGGCGCTGTGATGAAGAAACAGACCCCACCGTCATGGATTTTGCCAAAAGTGCACTGCCAAACTGTAGCGCAAATACAACACTTACCGCACAGAATGGGCGTTTTGTCTGCTCCGAAGTTGGATCGGTTGAGGATGAGGTTGATCCCACCGTCATGGATTTTGCCAAAAATGCCCTGCCAAGCTGTGGTGCCAGCCAAGTGCTCCGCAGTAGCAACAACAGCTTTGAGTGTATCACCGACGAAGAAGGTGTTTCGGTTGAAGTAGATCCCACCGTGCAGGATTTTGCCAAATCTGGCCTGCCAAGTTGTGGCACAGGAGAAGTGCTAA
>CAZDNZ010000130.1:0-2552 GCA_964506925.1 uncultured Pseudomonadales bacterium
GAGCAATTGGCACTTGCAGGGTATTCATCTGCTGTAGATTTACATATGCAGCTGGTTCAGATGTTTGGTGATTTAAATGCAAAGTTTGCAGGTGATACTGAAGTGAAAAACCAATTATTTGGCATAAATATACCTGTAGGCATGGAAATAGAAGAATTTAATGAAATTTTACAAAGCCTGTGTCCAGATGGCTTAAGCGTGGGTTACAGATCCATTAAACAGCAGAATGGGCCCGACAAAATGTTGCTAGGCATTGCTCGAAAAAGTGCCCCACCACAGGACTGTTTAGGTTTGGATACGCATCTTTAGTTATGCAACATCAATAGAGAACTTAGCTTCTGCCGTGCGGTCGGCTTAGCTATATTCCTGCTAACCCGTCTTCTTCCGTTTAACCGTTTCTTTGTCTTGCCAGCCGCATTCTTTTTGCGGGCATTTTTTAACAGTGCCAAAACGCTTGGTTTCTTTTTGGGTGAGAATCGGCCAGCCGCAACTGGGGCAGGGTTCGTTGATGGGCAAATCCCACACGGCGTATTTGCAGGTGGGGTACTGATCGCAACTATAAAAGAAAGTGCCACGCCGACTTTTGCGTTGTACCAGCTCTCCTACTTTGCAGCTGGGGCAGGTAACGCCGGTTTTTTTTGGTTCTGGTTTGGGTTCGTTAGGGGCATTTTCGGCGCCTTCCAGTGGCTCGGCATGGGTGCATTCGGGATAGCGATTGCAGGCCTTGAACTTACCGTAACGCCCCAGCCGAATCACCAGCTCGCCTATCTTACATGTGGGGCAGGTTTCGCCGGTGGCTTCCGAAGTGACATCGCTTTTCTTGACCGTTTCAATTTTTTCATCGGATAATTTTTTGAATGGATGCCAGAACTTATCTAGCACGGGAATCCAAGCAGTTTCGCCACGGGCAATTTCGTCCAGCTTTTCTTCCATATCGGCCGTAAAATTATAATCTACGTACTGGGTAAAGTGCTCGGTCAGAAACTTGCTCACAATGCGCCCCACATCTTCTGGGTAAAAGCGGCGTTGCTCCTGCCGTACATAGCCCCGATCCTGAATGGTGGAAATAATCGTGGCGTAAGTGGAAGGGCGGCCAATGCCATACTCTTCCAGCGTTTTCACCAAGCTGGCTTCGTTATAGCGGGGGGGCGGCTCGGTAAAGTGTTGCTCGGGCACTATTTTTTGCACCGCAAGGTCATCGCCCTGTTTAACGGCTGGCAACAGGTTGTCGTCTATGTTCATGCCGTGTTCCAAATATACTTTTAGAAAACCATCAAAAATCAGCACCCGCCCCGTGGCGCGAAAGCTGTGCTTTTCATGGGCAGATGTAATGGTGAGGGCAGTTTGTTCAAACTGGGATGGTGCCATTTGGCAGGCCATGGCGCGCTGCCAGATAAGATCGTACAGCTTGGCTTGATCTGCCTCCAGCCCCAGCTCGTGCCCTTTTTTACCCGCATTGGTGGGGCGGATAGCTTCGTGGGCTTCCTGCGCATTTTGGGATTTTGATTTATAGTGAATTTCTTTTTCTGAAAGATACTTACTGCCATATCTTGATGTAATTTCTGAACGCAGCATTTTAAGGGCATCACCCGAAAGATTCACCGAGTCGGTTCGCATATAGGTAATCAGCCCCGCTTCGTACAGCCGTTGGGCGGTGGTCATGGTTTTGCGCGCGCCAAAACCCAACTTGCTGGAGGCCTCCTGCTGGAGGGTGGAGGTCATAAATGGCGGCACCGGGTTTCGCTTGGCCTGTTTGGTCTCTACATTGGTAATGCTGTAGGTTTCTGGCTGTAAAGTTGTTACAGCGTTCATGGTATCGGTTTCGTTGGTGAAGCTAAATTTCTCCACCTTTTTGCCAGCAAATGTATGTAGTTTGGCCGTCAGTTTTTCTTGCGTGGGCGTGGTAAATTGGCCTTCAATGGTCCAGAACTCATCAGGTTTGAAGGCCTCAATTTCGTCCTCCCGCTCACAAATCAGCCGCAGGGCCACACTTTGTACCCGGCCGGCAGAAAGCCCTTTCCGCACCTTGCGCCATAAAACGGGCGATAAGGTAAAACCAACCAGATAATCCAGCGCGCGGCGCGCCTGTTGGGCATCGATTAAATCCTGATTCAGGGTACGCGGATTTTGAATGGCGTGCACCACTGCGGACTTCGTAATTTCGGTGAAGACAGATCGATAAATATTTATATTATCTATTTTTTTCGGCAGACGGCGTTCTAGTTCAGCCAGCACATGCCACGCAATGGCCTCGCCTTCGCGATCCGGGTCAGTGGCCAGATAAACAGCCTCGGCTTGCTCGGCAGCTTTGGCGATAGCCTTCAGATTTTTTTCCGAACCGTCCGACACTTTGTAATGCATAGCAAATTGATTATCCGGATCCACCGAGCCGCTTTTGCTGGGTAAATCGCGCACATGGCCATAGCTGGCCAGCACTTTAAAATCTTTCCCCAGATATTTTTCAATGGAGGCCGATTTGGCCGGGGATTCCACAATAACTAAATTTTTGGACATAACATAGCCCTAGCGGTTTCCACGTTATTCGTCAAGTG
>CAZDNZ010000131.1:0-2459 GCA_964506925.1 uncultured Pseudomonadales bacterium
CATTGGGAATATGGGCGCCGAAATTGGGGCGACCACGTCTATTTTTCCGTATGATCACCGGATGGATGCCTATTTGCAGGCCACGCACCGGGCAGATTACTTGCCCATTATTCACGAAAATGTTGACCTGCTTAAGCCCGATGCCGAGGTTCTGGCACAATCCGATGCCTACTACGACCTGATTATTGATATTAATCTGGATGAGCTGGAACCCGGCCTAGTTGGCCCGCACTCGCCAGACCTGTACGCGCCTGTCAGCCAGATGGCTGAGCATATTAAAGGCTCAAAAACCCTCGAGTTAAATGATAATCAGCCGGCGCCAGCTGAATTATCGGCTGCGTTGATTGGTTCTTGCACCAATTCCTCTTACGAGGATATGGGGCGGATTGCCGAAATGGCCGAACAACTGGATAAACGTGGCATTAAGCTCAAAAACCGGTTGCTGGTCACCCCGGGGTCGGAACAGGTGCGGGCGACGATTGAGCGGGATGGCCAGATGGATGCCCTGAAAAATCTGGGCGCGATGGTGCTGGCCAATGCCTGCGGGCCATGTATTGGCCAATGGCAGCGGGACGATATTAAAAAAGGCACCGTTAATTCTATTATCAGCAGCTATAACCGGAATTTTCCTAAACGGAACGATGGCAATGCCAACACCTGTAGCTTTATTGGCAGCCCAGAAACCGTGCTGGCCTATGCTGTGTTTGGCCGGTTAGATTTAGACCCCTTCACCACACCGCTGCGGGGCGCCGATGGCCAAACCTTTACGCTGAATGAGATTGTCCCCGACGATATTGCCGAAGTGCCAGAAACTGGCTTTGAAACCGATGAACACGGCTATGTAGCGCCCACGCTGGCGGGCAAGCAAACAGCTGTGCAAGTGAAGCCGGACAGTGACCGCTTGCAGATATTGCATCCTTTTCCTGCTTGGCATGGCGAGGACTATGCCGAACTGCCCCTCTTAATGAAAGTAACCGGTAAATGCACCACCGACCATATCTCGCCCGCTGGGCCATGGTTAAAGTACCGGGGGCATTTGGATAATATCTCGGATAATATGCTGAGTGGTGGGGTGAATGCCTTCACGCGGGATGTTGGCAAAACCCGCAACCGCTTTACGCAGGAGATGCAAAATACCTCGGACGTGGCGCGAGATTACAAAGGCCGTGGCTTGGGCTGGGTAATTGTGGGCGATGAGAATTATGGCGAAGGCTCTAGCCGGGAACATGCCGCCATGAGCCCTCGCTTACTGGGTGGGCTGGTGGTTATCGTGCGTAGCTTTGCCCGCATCCACCAAACCAACCTTAAAAAGCAGGGCATTCTACCGCTTACCTTTGTAAATCCTGCCGATTACGACCTGATTGAAGAAACCGATAGTTTCAGCTTCCATGAGCTGGATCAACTGGCGCCGGGGCAACATGTATCCTGCACCATTCATCATCAGGATGGCAGTACCGCCACCATTGAACTGGCACATACCCTGAATAACGACCAGATTGATTGGTTTAAGGCCGGGTCGGCGCTGAATGCGTTAAAAGGCTAGATCGGTATCCGGCGCCATGCAATGCGGGCTGTGCCATGGGCCAAAGCGTTGCCGCAAATGTTCGTAGGTACATGGCTCATGAAAGGTCATACGCAATAGGTCTTTTTTATCCTGTGCTGAGCCCCTCCTGTGAACATCAGCAAACATATAATGCGCCAGTGCATACAAAAAAGGGCTTATCTGGTGGATAGGTCCCCGCTGGTTACGGTCACGGACAGTTGTAGACGAAGCAGAAAAAATCCCTTCTACGAAAGAATTTACAAAATGAGCCACCTCTGGAAATCTTGCGCCTGCGGCATTATACATTTGAACGTTATTTCTCACCATATCCAGCAACAAGAAATAAGGACAGTTTAATATTACTGCTGGATTATTCGTAAATTCTGTTTTGAAATACAAAGGGCTTGTATAGGCAATGCCTTCCGCAGCAAATTGAGACGGATCTGTTGACCAGGTAAATCTATCACTTTGCGGCCGTTTTTTTTCCTGAATATCTTGTGACCGCCCTGCAAGGTCTACGGCATGCGTAACCTCATGACATATACTATTCACAATAATACCTTTAGGTATTTTTTTGTCACAATAAGGCGGTTTAGCTGCGTTAAATGCGTGGGTAAAAGCGGCGCCATTACCGCTCAGCCAGCATTTCCAATGTGCTCTGGGTTGTTCTGCCCAATTTATCTCATAGTTAAAATCCGGAATAGAGCCCAGCATCTCTGCCATAGCGGCCAAATGTGCGTGCTTAACTTCATAACAAAATGGCACCAGATTATCCCGATCTAACAATCCCTCTTCTCCGTAAAACATAACCTCTTCATTAATATAATCGCCAACCGACTCCATACCCAGGCCTTGGGCAAGCTCATCTGCCAAGCATTTTTGATTCCACAGCTCTGTATGGGTAAAAGGGCGTACC
>CAZDNZ010000132.1:0-2440 GCA_964506925.1 uncultured Pseudomonadales bacterium
ATATTCTGGGCGGTATGGGCACAGTGGATCACAAGCCCGTTCAGTTGGTGAGTGTCTCTGCCAGTGTGAATGGTGCCTATCCCATTCAGGAGCTGCGCGGTACTGGCCTGAAGAATAATAAAATGGTGGCGGTACCGGATCATATCATCGTACGGAATGCGGCAGATATGCTGGTAGATGATGCGCCACGCAATTCTTTTGATGCCGATTTAAGGGAACGTATCGATTACACACTGCCGATTTTCTACAATTATTGTCAGGCATTAGCACAGGTGCGTGCCAGTGGTACAACGCCAACCAAAAAGTTTGTCTTTGGCATGTAATTGAGTATAGACGCTGGCCAGCTTATGAGTTAGTTTAAAGTATCACGAAAATAAAAAACAGGATCTATTATGAATATTCATGAATATCAATCCAAGCAGTTGCTCCGGCAATATGGGGTAAATGTACCAGCAGGCGTGGTGTGTAGCAGCCCGGCCGAGGCCGAGGCTGCAGCCCAGCAACTTGGTACCGGTGTGGTGGCTGTTAAAGCGCAGGTGCATGCGGGAGGCCGGGGTAAGGCTGGTGGGGTCAAAATTTGCAAAACAGCGGCCGAGGCACGCCAAGTTGCCGAAAATTTACTGGGTACGCGTTTGGTAACCCATCAAACCGATGCGCAGGGTCAGCCGGTTAATGTGGTGTATGTGGAAGCTGGAACCCAAATAGCGCAAGAGTTATATGTGGCCCTGCTGCTGAACAGAGCCACAGGTCAAAATATGCTAATGGCCAGCACCGAAGGTGGTGTGGATATTGAGGAAGTAGCCGCCCATACGCCGGAAAAGATTTTTAATATAGATATTGATCCAACTTTGGGTTTGCAGCCTTATCAGGCACGGGAGCTGGCATTTAAGTTAGGTTTAACCGGCGATGCGTTTAAGAATGCAGTGCCGTTTTTCCTAAACTTATACAAAGCCTACATGGGGACAGATGCCGCTATGCTGGAAGTAAACCCGATGGTTGTGACATCAGATCAGCAGGTAATGGCGCTGGATGGCAAAATGAATATAGACGATAATGCCTTATTCCGGCAGCCAGAAATTGCAGCGATGGATGATCCCTCGCAGCAGGATGCGCGGGAAGTAGAAGCCCATAAATGGAACCTGAACTATGTGGGGCTGGACGGCGAAATCGGCTGTATGGTCAATGGTGCTGGGTTGGCCATGGCCACGATGGATATTGTACAATATTATGGCGGTACGCCGGCTAACTTTTTGGATGTAGGCGGCGGCGCTACCGAAGAACAAGTGGCCGCGGCGTTTAACATTATTTTGTCCGACACCAAAGTGAAGGGCATTCTCGTGAATATCTTTGGCGGTATTATGCAATGCGATGTAATAGCGAATGGTATTTTGGCCGCCGCGCGGGATGTGCAGCTATCTGTACCGCTGGTGGTGCGGATGCAAGGCACGAACGTTCATCATGGTAAGGAAATTTTGGCGGGCTCCGGTATGAATATTATTGCTGTGGATACACTGGAAGATGCTGCCCAAAAAATTGTGGCTGCCGTCAAACAAGCTAAAGCAGCGTAGGAGGAAGAACAAATGGCTATTTTCATTCAGGAAGATACAAAGGTTATTACCCAAGGGCTAACCGGTAAGCATGGCACATTTCATACAGGCCGTGGGTTGGACTATGCTACAAATTATGTGGGCGGCGTAAGCCCCGGCAAAGGCGGGCAAGAACATTTAGGCTTGCCCTTGTTTAATACGGTGCGGGAAGCCGTGGCAGCTACGGGTGCCGAGGCCTCTGTTATTTATGTGCCGCCCCCTTTTGCCGCGGATGCGATTCTGGAGGCGCAAGATGCTGGTATTCAAATCTGTGTTTGCATCACCGAGGGGATTCCAACGCAGGATATGGTGCGGGTAAAAGCGAAATTACAAAGTGCAGAGAATCAAATGCGCCTGATTGGCCCCAACTGTCCGGGTGTGATTACGCCGGGGGCAGCAACCCCTGAATATCCGGAGGGGACTGGCTGTAAAATAGGGATTATGCCGGCCATGATTCACCGGAAAGGGCATATTGGGATTGTTTCCCGCTCGGGCACATTAACATACGAGGCGGTGGATCAGGTGACGAAAGCAGGTTTAGGGCAATCTACCTGTGTTGGTATTGGGGGGGATCCTGTTCCCGGCACCAATTTTATTGATGTACTGGCAGCATTTCAGAATGATCCTGATACGCATGGTATTGTGATGATTGGCGAAATTGGCGGTACGGCCGAGGAAGAAGCCGCAGAATATATTAAACACCATGTCACCAAGCCCGTGGTGGGCTTTATTGCTGGTACCACAGCCCCTAAAGGTAAGCGCATGGGGCATGCTGGCGCTATTGTAGCTGGTGGCCAAGGCACAGCTGAAAGCAAAATGCAAGCCCTGACGGCAGCAGGTGTGAAGGTTTGCCC
>CAZDNZ010000133.1:0-2367 GCA_964506925.1 uncultured Pseudomonadales bacterium
GGATTTAATAACCGCAGGCAGCGCCCGATCATATGCCGTTGGCGGCTGCGGGGCACAACCTGATCCAGCATACCATGTTTATGTAAAAATTCGGCCGTTTGGAAACCTTCGGGCAGGGTTTCACCCGTGGTTTGTTGAATCACGCGGGGGCCGGCAAAGCCAATCAGGGCGCCGGGTTCGGCCAGCATAATATCGCCCAGCATGGCAAAACTGGCGGTAACGCCGCCGGTGGTGGGGTCGGTAAGCAGGCAAATGTACGGCAGGCGGTTATCCTTCAACGTTTGAATTTGTGCGGTGGCATGCGCCATTTGCATGAGGGAGAATAAACCCTCCTGCATCCGGGCGCCCCCGCTGGCGGGGATGCACAGCACGCCGCAGTTGTGCTCTTGTGCGGCCTGAACGGCCATCTGAAATGCTTGCCCCACGGCACGCCCCATACTGCCCCCCATAAAGGCAAAATCCAGCGCAATGATGATGACGGGCTGTTGGTCTATGGTGCCATAAACCACGCGAACCCCATCCGGCTGGCCGGTTTTTTTGCGCGCGGCGGCCAGCCGCTGGCTGTAAAGTTTGGTATCTCGAAATCCAAGGGGATCGTCCGACACGGGAGGGCTGGTTATGGTCTGTTGGCTGTTTTCATCCAGCAACATATGCAGGCGAGTGGTTAGGTCTAGCCGCAGGTGATGGCCACAATTGGTACAAACCCGCTGGTTAGCAGCCAGATCTTTGGTATAGAGCATCTCCCCGCAGGCGGGGCATTTTTCCCAGACACTGGCATTTACATCCCGCGTTTTACGGGTGGCAATGCGGGGGCGGGTAAGGTCGGACAGCCAGTTCATTTTTTCACAAATTTTGCATATTTTGCATTAAGTTTAAGCGACTCTAACCGATTTTCTTGATTTATGCACGCAGGTCGGTACACTGCGAGAGTTATCTGATAAAACGAAAGGAGATTTTATGTCACTATTGCATGTGCCCACCGGTAAAGACGCCCCCCACGATGTTTACGTTGTTGTTGAAAACTGTGCAAATGATGCCGGCGTGAAGTATGAAGTGGATAAAGATTCTGGCGCTTTGTTCGTGGACCGTTTTACCCCGATGCCCATGGTTTTTCCGGCCCATTACGGCTTTATAAACCACACACTGGGTGGCGATGGCGACCCCGTGGATGCTTTTGTGTACACCGATGTACCGGTAGTGCCCGGCAGTGTGGTGCGGTGTCGGCCGGTGGCGGTACTGCATACCGAGGATGAAAGCGGTACCGATCCTAAACTGATTTGTGTGCCCGTAACCAAGCTGGATCGGCGGTTTGAAAGTGTACAGGAACTCGGCGATTTGGATACTTTATTCAAGGAACGTTTGGTGCAGTTTTACGAAAACTACAAAAACCTCGAAGCCGGGAAATGGGTCAAGGTCACGGGCTGGGGCAGTGTGGACGATGCCAAAGCGGTGATTACCGCTGGCATTGAAAGCCACCAGCAGACGACGAAGGCGGCTTAGTATACAATCTGGCATGTAAATTGCACATTCCTTGATAACAGGGTATGATGAGGCACGATAGAATCGGATGAAAAGAAACAGCTCAACCTGTGGATTGAAATCCGAAGCCCTCTGCCCCATATTAACAGGGAGACAGTAAAATGAAACGCCAGAATCGAAGAATGAACACACAGGACGCGACCCTTGCTACCAGTGCTGCCACCGCTTCTACGGCCAAGGCAGGCCTAGCGATTGACGAGGCCATTCTCGTCAGCGCCATGATTGGTAGTGTCGGTTTGTTTGCCGCGGTTTCGGTACCGTGGGATCAGTTAAACCTGGGTGGTACCGCCTCCGTTATCAGCGAGTTGCAAGCGATTGAAGCCGCCAATGCCAGTTTTTACGCGCAATACCGTCGTTGGCCTCACGAAATGACAGATGGCTCATGGGCTAGTAATGCCGCCGCGTTGGTGACCAAAAATGCCCTGACAGGCGCGTATCAGCAGAATGCCAACTATGCTCCGTTATTAGAAAATGTGCCGTTTGAAGCCACTTCACAAGGCATGACGTTGCGCCATAGCTATGGTGAGGGGGGCCGCATTGTACAAGGGCCAACCCAAAAAGAAGGCTATGTGATGAAGGTGGTTTTTGAAAATGTCCCCATGAGCCGCATAAGCGCGATTGACGAAGCGGTTGATGGCGCCATTAACCCCGACGCCGGCCGCCTGCAAGTGGAAGCCCGTATTGGTGGGATTACTGATATGGTTTACTACGCAAACAAACTCTAACTCAAATTCTACTCAACAGGGCTGCAAAATTTTTAATGGCTTGCGGAAAAGCGTGGTTTTCCGCAAGCCACCGGGTTCCACCCGGAGCCCGTAACTATTCCTC
>CAZDNZ010000134.1:0-2273 GCA_964506925.1 uncultured Pseudomonadales bacterium
GATGCTTTAGTTATCCAATCCTTTACGCAGCCAGCCAATGGCACGGTTGTGCAAAACGCCGATGGTACGTTTACCTACACCCCCAACCCCGGTTTTAGTGGTTTGGATACATTCTTTTATACCATTGCAGATGACTGTGGCAAACACGATACCGCCAAGGTAAAAATTGTGGTGGAAGATAAACCCACGCCGCCTAAACCGCCTGTCATCGAGTTTGATACGCCTTTAGTTATTGATTTAGATCGGGATGGCCTGACACTTAACAACCTTGAGTCATCTGAAGTGGTCTTTGATATTGATGGCGACGGCCAGAAAGAGCACACAGCTTGGACAGATGGCCATGACGGTTTTCTGGTTGCAGACTGGAATAATGATGGCAAAATCAATGATGTTACTGAAATGTTTGGTAATTCCAGCCTGGGTAAAGATGGTTTTGCCGAGCTGGCAGAACTGGATAGTAATCAGGATGGCATCATCAACTATAACGATGAAAGTTTTAGTAAATTACAAATCTGGCATGATGAAAATAGTGACGGCCTAACGCAAGAAGGTGAGCTAAAAAGCTTGGCAGAGTTTCAAATTACCGGTTTTGATTTGAATACCGAATACGTTGATACGGTTGTTGATGATCAATGGGTTAGCGAAGCTGCTGATATCATTTACGAAAATGGTGAAACAGGGCAAGATATTTACGATGTTTGGTTCCAGAATCAAGATATAAAAACCGCAGAATCAACGGGGATTGAGGTAGCGACGCTGGACTTCCTAACATCCGATAATTCGTTGAACAATCAGCAGGTTATGTCGGATATAGCCAACACCCACGCCGAGGAAACCAGCGGGCAGGCTTAATTTTGCGGAAAAAACTTGCGTAAGCCCGATATTTTGCGTTATACGATAGAGCAGTTGTCGGCTGATTAAAGCAGTTCAACGCTCGGATATACTTGCTTTAAAAGCAAAATATGTCCCCATCGTCTAGCGGTTAGGACGCCACCCTTTCACGGTGGAAACAGGGGTTCGATTCCCCTTGGGGATGCCATTTTTTTGATGTCGGATGCCGCAAAATGCCTGATTTTCCAAACATTTCTCGTTGCTTTGAGGTGCGTCCTCTCCTCACCCCTTTTGTACCCGAAATGGGCATTTTAGAGGGAAAAACGGGGGTACAAGCAGGTGCAAGCGGGCGCGACGCCCGCCATATGCGTTTATTGTATGCCGCCGCCACCCAGCAACGCCCGTGGCAAAAATTTTTGGCACGTCGCCTTAATTCTAATTGGCGTCTGTTTCAAAAATATGCGCCGCTGCTGGACGGCTCTGCGCAGCGCTTTTCGCGCCCATCCTGCTTACATTTTCTGGTTGATCCCTCCTCTCCGCGGTCATTTCAATTTAATTCGCTAGATGCCACATTCCGCAGCTATTATGCCCCCAAGCGCGATTTTGGCCACACCCACGAGCCTGAGGTCTGGCTGTTGTTAAAATTATTGCTGGTGGATGCGGCCGCACATCATCCGGTTTTTCATTATATTGGTGCCAACTGGGGGGTGCATGGGTTTATTGTGGCGCAATGGCCCGGTTTTGCTGGGCATATTCATGCTTTTGAAGCCAATCCGCAAGTGGCAGATCTGGCAACCGATATTTGCCAACAGCTGCAGCTGACCGATAAAATCACTATTCATGCCCATGGCCTCTCTCATCAGCACACCACCGCCCGCATGGGGGGATTTGGCCGTACCGGCGACAGCAGCACGGGCCGCGTAAGCCACAACGGCACACTTGAAATACAGCTAAAACCGCTGGACGACCTGACGCTAGCCGCCCCCACCGTTATGAAGCTGGATGTGGAGAATCATGAACATGCTGTGCTGCAGGGGGCGGCCAGCACGATTAAAACACATCGCCCCTACATTTTATTGGAAAGCTGGGGGACGCGCATTGATCCCACCATTGATACTTCTTTTCCTGCGCTACAGTGGCTGCTGGCCAACAATTATATTTTGTACAACACCACATGGCAGGCACAAACACCTACCAGCGGTATGCTGGGGCTGGCACCGCTGACGCTGGCGGCGCGGCAAGCCATCCCGGCCATGTTAAATCTGCTGGCTGTCCCTCAAGAAAAAGCTGCGGCGTTCCAAACGCATTTTCTGCATGCAGAGATGACCGTATAGCCTTGCGCTAGGGCATGCCCCCCATAAAAAACTGTCAAACTTTGCGCGGCCGCCCGTAACTTTTCATCTTGTGTCAGCGAATGATTAGTTTAGGAATTCATAATATAT
>CAZDNZ010000135.1:0-2218 GCA_964506925.1 uncultured Pseudomonadales bacterium
AACATGACACCTTTTGACACACAACACATTCTGCTGGCGATTATTTTGCTTTTTTCCGTGTTTGGGGCGCGGCGTTTACTGGTTTACCTGCAATTCTTTCAGCAAGAGGAGTATGACAATAAAAGGTTTTTGCGCTGGTTGGTTACCCGGCGCATGATGGATATACGCTTTTCAGCCGTGGTGTTGCTGGCAATGCTAGGGGCAGAGATGTATCCATCTCTCTGGTGGTGGTTGGTGGTGGCTTTGGCACTGATAATGCTAACCATTTTGATGCCAAATCCCCTTAAAACGGGTAAGAAAAAACTTGTTTTAACCACCCGCGCTAAACGTATTTACATGTTGAGCTTAATTTGGATGGCGGTATTGATTTTAGGTGCTGCTCAATTTTCCGGTATGTTTTGGCCGTGGCTGGTGGTTGCCCAATTGCTGCCATTGATGCTTGTTGTAAGTAATATGCAGTTGTCTCTGTTTGAGGGGCGCCTGCAAAAGGTTTACTGGCAGGAAGCGCATGATAAAGTGCAGACACTAAAACCGTTTGTGATTGGTATAACGGGCTCCTTCGGTAAAACATCGGTTAAGCATATGTTGGGGCATGTGCTGCAAATGAAAGCCCCTACCTTATGGACGCCCGGCAGCGTGAATACACCTATGGGGAATACCCGTTTTATTCGTGAGAATCTAAGGCCGGAGCATGCCTATTTTGTGGTGGAGATGGGGGCTTATGGCCCGGGATCCATTGCGCGGCTGTGCCATTTAACCCCGCCCGATATGGCAATTGTGACGGCCGTAGGGCCTGCTCATTACGAACGTTTTAAAACGTTAGATGCCGTGGCGGAAACCAAGTTTGAGCTCCCGCAGGCGGCGGTGGCTAAAAATCCTGCCAATATGGCCATAACACATGAGCACGTGCTGGCCTATCAGGCGGTGCAGGCATTTCAGGAGGCATATCCTGAAACATTATCTGTTGTGGGGGATGCAGCCAGTTGTGAACTTCAGATGTTGGACGTAACCCAAAAACCAGAAGGGCTGGCGGTGACCGTAAAATGGGCGGCCAAAACGTGGACGATACAAGCCCCGCTGTACGGGGTGCATCATGCCCGTAACCTCGCCATGGTTTTTTTGGCCGCCTGTAAGCTGGGTATGCAACCGCAGCAGGTGCTTGCAGCGTTAAAAACCGTGCCACAGATTCAGCATCGGTTACAGGTGCTGCCGCAGCCCGATGGCAGTGTGCTGATTGATGATGCATTTAATGCCAATCCGTCCGGGTTTATTCATGCCATGGAGCTTATGGATATGCTGGCAAAACACCATGGCGGTCGGCGGATTTTGGTAACACCCGGCATGGTGGAGCTGGGTGCGCGGCACGCGGAGGATCATCAGCAGGTGGCGGCGCGTGCGGTCGCGCTGACAGATGTGGTGTTGGTGGTTTGTCCGCAACGGATACCCACGTTTGTGGATACTTATACGGCACAAAAAACGCCCCAGCAAACCTGCCTGCCTGTGCCCACTTTTACCGAGGCGCAGGCATGGCTGCAGGCGCATGTGCAGGCTGGTGACGTGGTGCTGCTGGAGAATGATCTGCCAGACCTGTACGAAACCCGCATGGTTTTATAGGTGTATAACTTGTTTTTTGATTGACGCCAGCGCAACCAGCGTTTAAATATCGGGGCATGGCAAGTAATCCGCTAAAGCAATTCCAAATTGAAACCATTATCCCTCTGGATGTCATGGGGTTCGATATTTCCTTCACAAACCATAGTTTATGGATGTTACTGGCGACCCTGATTGTAAGCCTGATTATGCTGCTGGCTGCCAGCCGCCCTGCGCTGGTGCCAAGCCGTTTACAAGTTGCTGGTGAGGCGATGATTGGTTTTATCCGCACCTTGGCGCAGGATATTGCTGGCAAGGGTTCTGAACGCTTTGTGCCCTTTGTGATGACACTTTTTTTATTTTTGGCCGCCGTTAACCTTATAGGTATGATTCCCACCTCTTTTACGGCAACATCGCAGCTTTACACAACATTGTTTATGGCTGGATGCGTGTTTGTGATTGTTTTTGTGACGGGTATTTATGTGCAGGGATTCAAGTTTTTTAAACAATTTCTCCCCCAAGGCACACCGTGGTGGTTAGCCCCCCTGATGATTGTGCTGGAGCTTATTTCTTTTCTGGCACGGCCATTTACGCTGGCATTGCGGTTAGCTGCCAATATGGTGGCCGG
>CAZDNZ010000136.1:0-2217 GCA_964506925.1 uncultured Pseudomonadales bacterium
CGGGCATCCTGCGCATAGGCTGATTCGGGGAAACGTTTTTCAATTTCCTGAAAAGCTTGCATTGCTTTGCGCGTTGCACCTTGATCTCGGCGGACATCGGCAATTTGTTCGTAATAACTCATCGCACGTAGGTAATGCACATACGACAAAAGCTTATGCCCCGGATGCGTTTGCAAAAAACGTCCTGCAGCGGCCACGGCCTCATCATATTCTCGCGCCCGGTAATGCGCATAAACCACCATCATTTGTGCGCGGGTAGCCCAACGGCTATAGGGGTGCTGCCTTTCAAGCTCTTCAAAAGTATGTACCGCTTGGCTATATTCATCTGACAACAACAGATTAAGCCCACGGTTATACAGGTCGTTCACCTCCCCCACAACCGCAGCTTTATTATCGGAACTGCCGCATGCAGCAAGCAGTGAACAAACGAAAAGGGCGCATAAATAATTTTTCATTTAAGACAGACTACCGTAACTATGCATGCCACTCAAAAAAATATTTACCCCCAAGTAACAAAATAAAGTTGCAAAAAAACCAATCAAAGCCCAATAAGCCAATACACGCTGGCTATACCCAGCTAAAGCACAATGTAAATAACCCGCATAAACCAGCCAAACAATCAGAGACCATGTCTCTTTTGGGTCCCAGCTCCAGTAACCACCCCATGCCTGATAAGCCCAGTAACAACCAAGTAAAATAGCTATCGTAAAAGAAATAAAACCCCATTTTACAGATTGGTAAGCAATATGCTGCGCTTTATCTGGCTGTACATTAAACAAAATCAATACACTAGCAAAGGCCGCAATCATAAAAGCACCATAGGCCAGAAAGTTGGCTATCACATGAAAAGGCAAAATATTGTTTTGAAGTGCAGGCACAAGCGACTGCGGATATCCTTGATCTATGCCCGCAAGCCACCACAAAAAAAGAGCTGCAGCGAAAAGAAAAGGCCATAAAACACTGCCTAAACTTCCGTTTACATATTTAGCATCGTAGTAAGCGCCTAGCAAACCAGTGACAACAACCAGTAATTTTGTCACTTCAAATAAGTTGGTAATGCCCCAATGACCAGCATCCAAAACCTGTCCGGTTTCCCAGATTCCCACCAAAAGAAGCCCACCAGTTAAACATGTGGCCGCCAAACCAATCCACCAAGCCAGCATTTTCCAGCCCCACCAAGCGCTGAGGGTGGCACATAAAAAACCGACGACAATAAAGGGAACTAAGCGAAACGAGAAAAAATGAACTTCATTATACTGTGGAATCATAAACAATATACCTGAGAAAAACGCCATAAAAAAAGCAAATGCAAAGTAATTTAGCGGCTGAAAATACATAAAATAACTCCCTTATGAGTAAAACCTAAAAGCATTCTTGCCACCCTGCTTGGCAGCATACATCGCTTCATCGGCAGCATTCATTAGAGCCTCCCCCGTTTGACCATCAGTGGGGGCAATAGCGACACCCAAACTTGCGCCCATTTTTAAGCGTGTATCATTTATCCAAATAGGCTCATTTATCAACTCCAGCATACGTTCAGCACGTTTCTGTAATACCTGTTTATCTTCAAGGCCATTAAATAAAACAACAAATTCATCACCACCAATCCGGCACAATAAATCTGTATCACGTACACAGGCACGTAACCGATCCGCAATGGTTTTTAGCGCTTCATCCCCCATGTCGTGGCCATATGTATCATTGATGGGCTTAAAGCCATCCAAGTCTATAAACACGAGGGAAAGAGGTTTTTCGCGCTGAAAAAGCGCCTCCATTTTTTGGGTTAAATATCGCCGGTTGGCCAAGCCTGTGAGTGGATCTTCATTTGCCTGGCGTACAGCCTTATCCCGATTCGCCATAATGGATAAGGCATCGGCCAAAGCGCCAAGTTCATCTTTTCTTTTTACATGAATATCTTCAACAACCTGCCCTTGGCTCACGGCTTCAGCAAGGTTAAATAATTGCCGCACATCCCGTACCACGTTGCGATTCAACAAAAAAGCCAAGCTAAAAACCGTCAGCAAGCCCACAACAAATAGGCTACCCGTCAGAACCAGTGCTTCAAGCTCAAGTACATAAAGACCAACAGCCTGTACTACTAAAAGCACAAAGAATTCAATCAATAAAAAAAACGTAAATAGGGCAAATAATGACTGCAAGTTTCGAAGCTCCTTATTAATAAACACTATACGCAAATAAAATGTATTCAACAATCTG
>CAZDNZ010000137.1:0-2212 GCA_964506925.1 uncultured Pseudomonadales bacterium
CTTTTCAGGAAATTGAAAAACGTTTCCCCGAATCAGCCTATGCGCAGGATGCCCGTCTGAAATTGACTTTAACGCGCGATCACTTGGCAGGGAAAGAAATGGAAGTAGGGCGTTTTTATCAGCAAAAACAGCAGTATCCTGCAGCATTGAATCGGTTTCAGACTGTTGTGCAAAGGTATCAGACCAGTACCCATACTCCAGAAGCCTTGTACCGTATGACAGAAGTTTATGTTGCGTTAGGCGTGCCTCAGCAGGCACAGAGAGCAGCGGCTATTTTAGGTTATAATTATCCAGACGCCGACTGGTATGGCTATGCTTATGAAAAACTTACTGGTGCTAATATCAATGTTCTAGATCCGGAAAAGGCCAAAGAGAGCGGTTTTTTCGGTATCTTCGGTTTTTAAGTGACCCTTATTTGATTTCTGCTGTATAAACCTCTTAGGTTCTGTTAAATTAAAAATATGCTTTCGCGTGTGTTTATTCGTAACATTGTGCTCATCAAAGAGTGTGAGGTTAACCTTGCGGAAGGTCTGACCGTTATTACTGGTGAGACGGGCGCTGGCAAAAGTATGTTTATGGATGCTTTAGGGCTCGCTATTGGGCATAAAGCAGAGGCTGGCTTCATCAGGCATGATGCAACAGAAGCCATGGTGGAAGCGACTTTCAGTGTACCCCAAGAGGCGCAAACATTACGCACCCTTTTAACAGATGAAGGTATTGAGCTGGAAGACGATGAACTTATTTTACGGCGTCTGTTAAGTAAGGAAGGTAAAAGTCGGGCTTTTGCCAACGGTATGCGGTTAACCCAAGCCCAGTGTCAATCTATTGGTGAGCGCTTGGTTGATATACATGGCCAACATGCCCATCAAATGCTCCTTAAAGCCTCCCGCCATGCCGAAATGCTGGATAGATTTGGTAATTTACATGAAGAGCGTGCGCAAGTACGGCAGGCGTATCATACATGGCAGCACTGGCTGAAAGAGCTGGAAAAACTGCGCCAGAATGACCGAGACCGTGCTTATCAGAAAGATCTGTTAACAAGCTATATCTCAGAGCTAGAGGATGTTCATTACAATACAGGCGAAGAAGAGCATCTTACGAGTGAATGGCGCCGCCTACAAAATGGAGAGCAGGTGCAGCAAGCGCTGGCAGCCATGACAGAACTGTTTGAAAGTGAAATAGCGCCGGACGCACAGTTAAGTCGGGCGGCACGGCAGTTAGATGATTTAAGGTTGGAAGACGAAGCCTTTACCACCTTCAAACAACGGCTAGAAAGTCTGGTGTTGGAACTGAGAGAATTGGCGGCTGATGCGCCATTGTTATCCGAGCGCTATGCGCCAGACCCGGCAATGTTGGCGCAGGTTGATAATCGGCTAAATATTCTGCGCGAGCTTGCACGTAAACACAAAGTAGAGATAAGCGCACTTAGCCATGTAATGGCAGATTACCGTACCGAGCTGGCGAACCTGGATAATCAGGCCGAGCAAGAAGATGAGTACGCCGATAATGTAACGCAGGCGCGTAATCAGTTTGAGCAGGCTGTGACTAAACTTAGCCAGCGGCGGCAGCTTGTGGCAGATGCTTTACAAAAATCGTTACAGGGGGCGCTTAAGCCCCTAAAACTGGAGACGGTGCAGTTTGAAGTAGCCTTAGAAAACCTTGATGTTTCTGCGTGGGGAGCCGCAGGTGGCGAGCGTGTGCAGTTTCTGATATCACTCAATCCCGGGCAGCCTTTGCAGCCGCTGGATAAGGTGGTTTCTGGCGGTGAAGCCAGCCGGTTAATGCTGGCCTTGAAGCAAATATTTTTCGCAAAAATGCCGGAAATGACGCTTGTTTTTGATGAAGTAGATACCGGCATTGGTGGCGTGGTTGCCGAGGCTGTGGGGCAATCGTTAAAAAAACTTGCGTCAAAACATCAGGTTCTGGCCATTACCCACTTGCCGCAGGTGGCAGCGCAAGGCAATGCCCATTTTAAGATAGATAAAATGACCGATGGCCAGAATACCCGTACCACCATCGCCCAGCTGGATGAAAGCCAGCGGTCGGCCGAGGTGGCGCGCATGTTATCCGGCCGGACGGTCACCGAAGCCGCCAAAGAGGCCGCGCGCCGGCTTATTCAATCGGCCACTGCACCCTCAAAGCGGGCATAAGCGGGTTGGGGCGGGTCGGGATGCCGGATTTCCGGGGGTTGAGCGGGTACAAAAGCGGGTAC
>CAZDNZ010000138.1:0-2211 GCA_964506925.1 uncultured Pseudomonadales bacterium
CACATTCCACATAGCTAGGCTTAAACCAAAAATCGTCAGTCCCCAGCTATCACAAGCGACCGGAGCCGCTGTTGTTGCCAGCACCGCTAACATATGCCCAGCCTCTGCCATGGCCGTATCACTGCCACCACAAAAAGCCGGCAATGTCCATAATTCTAGCTGCGCCCCAGCCTGCCATGCCCCAATACCAGCCCCAATAAATGCGGTAACGGCTACCAAAAGCAGCAGTGGCCGCGCCCACGCCGGCCTTAATCCCCCGAGCAATCCCATAATCAAAATAGCATAATGCCCGTAACGCTGCCACCAGCACATCTGGCAAGGTTCGGCACCAAAACCATGCTCTATCACCAAGCCGGCTATTGCCAAAAATAGGGCAAACAGCCCCAAAAATAGGCTCATACGGCTGGCACTAACCCCGCAATGTGGCATGATAATGTTTCTCCACCGCTTGAATGGCTTTATCCATCATGGCTTTAATATCTTCATCGGTCAGGGTACGATCCTCCGCCTGCAAGATAAAAGATAACGCTAACGACTTCTGCCCCGCCGGCACCCCTTGCCCGCGGTAATCATCAAATACATTCACCTCACGCCCCAAGGGTTTTAGGGCATTCTGCACAGTTTGTGCCACCCGTCCTGCTGGAATATCGGCTGCCAGCATAAAGGCCAGATCGCGCTCAACCGGCTGATATACCGAGGCACTAAATGGTTTTCGTTTCACTTTTTGTTGCGCCAGCGCCGACACATCCAGTTCAAACATCGCCACTGGCGCAGGCAGATCAAAAACAGAGAGCAGCCCCGGGTGCAGCTCGCCAAACCAGCCTAAAGTAACTTTGCCCAACTTATACGCGCCAGCGCGCCCCGGATGCATATACGCAGGCAGATGTTCCGTATTTACTTGCAGGTTCTCCACTTTAATGCCGTAATCTGCCAGCAGGCGTTCAACTTCTGCCTTAGCTGCAAAAACATCTGGCAGTGGTGCTTTACTTTGCCAATGGCGCTGGGCATCTGGCACCAGAATACCCGCGGCCTGCACCTGTTCGGTCGGGGTAAACACATGGCCCACTTCAAACATCCGCGTAAGGGGTAAATGCCGCGCGATATTCGCCTCGGCCGCGCGCAATAAACCGGGCAACAAACTGGGCCGCATCGTGGACATATTCGCATCATCAATCGGATTATCCAGCGCCAGCAAAGCAGCATCCGACGCCGCAAACCGCTGGGCATCGGCAGCACTGATAAAACTATAGGTCATCGCCTCCAAAAAACCACCGGCAATGCAACTGCGGCGGAGGCTGCGCTCGGCCTGTAACGTAGGGGCAGCCTGCTGCTGGGGCAACTGGTCGGGAAACTGCGCTGGCAGCGCCGCTGGCACCTCGTTATAGCCCACAATCCGTAAAATTTCTTCCACTACATCTTCTGGTGTTTCCATATACGTGCGGCTGGTAGGCGGGGTTAATTTAAGAACATCGGCACTTTGTTGCACCGTAAAACCCAGCGCCTGCAAAATTTCAGTTTGGCGTGCCGCTGGCACTTCAAGGCCACCAAAGCGGGTACACAGGGTTGGATCATAATCGATATCCGCGATTGCGGGCATAAAGTCACCCGTTTGATAAACAGAACTGAGCGTACCACCGCACAGCGCCTGCACGAGGGTTGCTGCCGCCTGTAGGGCATAAACGGTCATCTGCGGGTCAATGCCCCGCTCAAACCGATAACGGGCATCGGTTTGCAAACTCAGCTGCTGGCCGGTTGTGGCAATACGCGTGCGCTCGAACCAGGCGGCCTCTATGTAAATATTCTGAGAATCTGCCTGTGTGGCTGTTTTCATTGAACCACGAATACCTGCCAAATCAATCAAGCCAGATGCATCGTAAATAACAATATCATCTTTATGCAGCGTAAACGTTTCATCACCAATGGCGTGGTATGTTTCGCCACCTTGGGCATTTTGAACCACAAAATCACCTTGCAGGGTATCCGCATCGTACATATGCAAGGGTTGGCCATACATCAACATGATGTAATTACTAATATCCACAATGGCATTACGCGGTGTCAGCCCCACTTTTATTAAAAAATCCTGCAACCAGTCCGGGCTGGGGCCATTTTGCACACCCCGGATATCCATCGCCGCAAAGGCTGGGCAATCCGTCGTTTTGAGGTAAACCTGCCGGCTAGGGGCGGCCTCCCCTACCTTAACAGCTGGCA
>CAZDNZ010000139.1:0-2190 GCA_964506925.1 uncultured Pseudomonadales bacterium
CGTGGATGCTGGGTATTGGATTTTTTTGCACCAGCATGACGGCAGCGGAGGCGTCACCCCGCCTGCAGGTATTGGCGGGCGGTGGTTTTATCAAACAGTTTGAGCAGTTGCAGAATGGCGCGGCGTTGGGGGGTGGTCATGGCTTGGGCCAGCAGGTGCTGGGCTTGCTCTCGCATGAGGCTAATCAGGTGGCGGTGTGCCACAATATCGGCCAGCCGGAAGCGCAGCGCACCACTTTGGCGGGTGCCCAGAATTTCGCCGGGGCCGCGTAGCTCCAGATCCTTTTCCGCCAGATAAAAGCCATCCTCGCTGTCGCGCATGGCCTGAATCCGCGCCTGACCGACTTCAGATAACCCCCCATACAGTAAAATACAGAACGAAGCCGCCTGACCACGCCCCACTCGGCCGCGTAGCTGATGCAGCTGCGCCAGCCCAAAACGTTCGGCATGTTCAATGATCATGGCACTGGCTTGGGGCACATCCACGCCCACTTCTACCACGGTGGTGGCCACCAGCAGCTGAATATCGCCATCACGGAAGGCAGCCATAATGCTTTCTTTCTCCGGCGTTTTCATTTTGCCGTGCAGCAGCCCAACCCGAATGTTTTGAGGTTCAAAATGAGCCGCCAGCGCCTCGTAGCGCTGGGTGGCGGCGGTGACGTCCAGGGTTTCATTTTCCTCTACCAGTGGGCAAATCCAGTAGGCTTGTTCTCCCTTGGCAAACACATGGGGCAGGCGGTTCAGAATCTCGGGTACACGTTCCAAGGGGAGGGCGCTGGTCTGGATGGGGCTGCGCCCGGGCGGCTTTTCACGGATAGCGCTGGTATCCATATCGCCATAGGCCGTTAAGGTAAGGGTACGGGGGATGGGTGTGGCGGTCATGACCAGAAAATCGGGCGAGATACGATTTTTACCCTTGGCCGCCAGCCGTGCCCGCTGGCTAACGCCAAAGCGGTGCTGTTCGTCTATCACCACGATGCCCAAGTTTTCAAAGATAACATCATCCTCCACCAGCGCATGCGTGCCAATCACCACATGAATAATGCCGTTTTTGAGATGTTCTTTCAGCTTTTTTTTGCGGGCAGCAGGCAGGCTACCGGTCAGGAGGGCGACGTTCAAACCCAATGGTGCCAGCCATTGCTGGGCAGCCTGAAAATGCTGGGCGGCCAAAATGGCCGTGGGCGCCATGAGGGCGGCCTGATAGCCCCCTTCAATCGCGCGCAATATGGCCAGAAAAGCCACAATGGTTTTGCCGCTGCCCACATCCCCCTGCACCAGCCGCAGCATGGGCGTGGGGCTGGACATATCTTCGTCTATTTCGGTCAAGGTAGTTTGCTGGCCTTGGGTCAGTTGAAATGGCAGGTGCGCCAGCAACTTTTGCCGATATTTATTGGTACTGGTGTGTTCTACCCCTTGCGCCAGCTGGGTTTGCTGCCGGGCCAGCAGCAGGGCAATTTGGTCGGCCAGCAGCTCATCGGCCGCCAGACGCACGCGGGCGGCGGTTGCGGGCGCGGCAGCGGTGGGTTGGGTGGGGTTGTGTGCTTGCTGCAGGGCGTCTCGCCAGTTGGGCAGGTTGTTTTGTTGCAGCCAGTTGGGGTTATGCCATTCGTACACTTTAAGGTTTTGGGTGATGGTAAAGGCCGCATCAATGGCGCGTTTGACCTGCAGGTGCGAGAGCCCGGTCGTGAGCGGATAAATCGGCCAGAGTTTGGCGACATCGCCCAGATCCCGGTTGCGCCCCCAAATGGTGGGATGAATAAACTTGGGCCCATTTTCTGCCTTGCCGGTGAAGGTGATGGTTTCACCCGGGGGCAGGCTGCGTTCCAACCAGCTGGTATTGCCAAAAAAAATCAGCTGGCCATGGCTGGTGCCGTCGGTCACATCCACGGTGTGGGGACGCCGATGGTTGCGGTAAGGCTTGGGGTGATGCTTAACCACCGTGACCTGAAAGGTGGCCAGCTCGTTAGGGGGGGCTGCGGCCAGCGCTGGTGTATTCGAGCGATCCAGCACCCCGGTGGGCAGATGAAACAACAGATCAATCCAGCGGGGGCCGCATAAATTATGCAACAGCGGCACCAGTTTTTCCGGCAGATGCGGAATCTGCGTATATGTGTTTAAAAAATCTGTTTGTGATAAAGCCATAAGTGGCGTTATTCTGCCCGTAATGACACAACAAAACAAGCATCTGTTA
>CAZDNZ010000140.1:0-2183 GCA_964506925.1 uncultured Pseudomonadales bacterium
CCTACCAGTTTCAGATTACCGGCTTCACCGATCAACGCCCCGCCCCTAACGACCCCGTTCAGGCACAGCGCCCCTTTCCGCAAAATGCGTTTCTGCGGGCGTTTGTAAAAAACATGCAACACAGTATGTACGGCAGCAAGCAGGCCAAGCTAAAAATGGGGCTCACCCATTATGAAATTACCCAGCATGAGCGGGATTTTACCATGAGTTTAGGCATCCATATGCATGCTACCTCGCATACGGGTAAGGTGCTGGTGGATAAAATTATTCCCTGCCAAGTGGATCATCACCGTGGGCCGATGGATCTGAAAATTATGGCCGAGGAAGCCTACAATAATCCCTACATTATCACCAACAGCGGCTGGTCGGAAGAAGTCACGTTTCGCCTGATTGACCAATGCACCACCAAACTGGCGCAAAACTTCTCGATGGCGGTGATTCATGGCACTTCTGCCGATTAAAGGATGGCCTGCGTTGGCTGTTTGTGTTAAGCATACACCCATCATCGAATACAAATAAGGAAGAATATATGGCTGGCCACAGTAAATGGGCAAATATCAAACACCGCAAGGCCGCGCAAGATGCCAAGCGCGCCAAGGTTTTTACCCGTTTTATCCGCGATATTATCACCGCTGCCCGCCAAGGTGGGGGGGATATCACGGGCAATCCCGCGCTGGCGCTGGTGGTGAAAAAAGCCAAGTCGGTCAACATGACGAACGAGGCCATCGATCGCGCCATTAAACGCGGCACAGGCGAAGTTCAAGGTGCCGACTTTATTGAACGCACCTACGAAGGCTACGGCCCCGGCGGTGTGGCCATTATTGCCCGCACCCTCACAGACAACCCAACCCGTACCATTACCAATGTACGCACGGCCTTCTCTAAAAATGGTGGCAACGTGGGCACAGATGGGTCGGTCGCTTGGATGTTTAAGGAATGCGGCCAAATACTTTACCCCAGCACAATAGGGGATGAAGATACCATCATGGCCGCCGCCATCGAAGCAGGTGCCGACGATGTGGAAATAACCCCTGAAGAATACCGCATTCTAACCGATGTGGCAGATTTTGGCAGCGTGCGCGATACCTTGGAGGCCACCTTTGGCGATGCCGAAACCGCCGACCTCACCTTCATCCCCACCCAACCTCAACCGGTCACAGATGCCGAAACAGCACAAAAAATTATTAAACTTATCAGCATGTTAGAAGATGATGCCGATGTGCAAGATGTGATGACCAATGCCGATATGCCAGAAGAGTTTATTCAAGAAAACTAAGGCCGCACCGCCACCATCACCCGCTCGCGCCCGCCTAAATCCTTAAAGGTCTGGATGTTGGTAAAACCTGTATCCTCCAGCAGGGCCAGCAGCTGCGGTCTTTGCAAGCCAAACTCCAGCGCCAATAACCCGCCCGACATCAATTTTTCAAACGCCTGCGGCACCAACCGCTGATAAATATCCAGCCCCGCCGCGCCACCGTTCAGGGCAATATGGGGTTCGTAGTCCTGCACATCGCGCGGCAGATCGCCCATACTTTCTGCTGCGATATACGGCGGATTACTCACTATAATCTGCACCGGTTCGGTGAGGGGGGCACAGGCATCGCCTTGGCGAAGCTGAACTCTGTCCGCCAGCCCCAACGCGGCCGCATTATCTGCCGCCACACTTAAGGCTTGGGATGAAATATCTGTGCCAATACCTTGAAAGTTCTTAAATTCATGCAGCAGGCTTAGCAACAAAGCACCGCTCCCCGTGCCCACATCTGCCACCGTGGCTGTCGTATTTTTATCCCCGACCAATGCCATCACCGCAGCCACCAGCGTTTCCGAATCGGGCCGTGGCACCAGCACCCCCGGGCGCACCTTAAAGCGTAAACCCCAAAATTCTTTTTCACCTACCAGATACGCCACCGGCTGCAAAGCCTCTCGCTTGGTTAATAAATCGGTATAGTGCTCTGCGGCATCTGCTGGTGCTGCCTGCGCCCCCTGCAAAATCAGTTCCAATCGGCTTAATCCGGCAGCGTGCCCCAGCAAAATTGTGGCATCCAATGCGGCGGTATCTATACCGGCGGCATTCAGGCGCTGCATACCGGTGCGGAGTAATTCATCAAAGGTCATGCTGGCAGCATAAGCCAGCCACGCCCAAAAATACAGTTTTTTTCCTTTTACCATTGGCCAAAAGCTGC
>CAZDNZ010000141.1:0-2163 GCA_964506925.1 uncultured Pseudomonadales bacterium
GACGCTTTGCGCACCTATCGGGTTGGCCTGAAAGGCCCGCTCACGACGCCAGTGGGCGAGGGCTTTCGCAGCCTAAACGTGGCTATTCGGCAAGAGCTGGATTTATACGCCTGTGTGCGCCCGGTGCGCTGGTTTGAAGGGGTTCCCAGCCCCGTTAAACAGCCCGAAAAAACCAATATGACGGTTTTCCGCGAGAATAGTGAAGATATTTACACCGGCATTGAATTTGCGGCAGATAGCCCGGCAGCGGAACGCCTGCGTACTTTTCTGGCCGCAGAAAGCCTACTGGAAAATCTGCCTTTTCCGGCAACCAGTGCCTTTGGCATTAAGCCGATATCCAAAGATGGTACCGAACGCATTATGCGCGCCGCGTTGGATTATGCCGTAACCAACAGCCTGCCCAGCGTAACGATTGTGCACAAAGGGAATATTATGAAGGAAACCGAAGGGGGTTTCCGCCGGTGGGCTTACGATGTAGCACGCAAAGAATACGCTGATAGTGTTGTGATTGCGGAAGATGTGGGTTGGCATATTCCAGAGAATAAAGTGGTGGTAAAAGATGTGATTGCCGATGCTTTTCTGCAACAAATCCTGACCCGCCCGGCAGAATACAGTGTGGTGGTAACCATGAACCTAAACGGCGATTATATCTCGGACGCTCTGGCCGCCACCGTTGGCGGTATTGGTATTGCGCCGGGGGGGAATATAAATTATCAAACTGGCCATGCGGTTTTTGAAGCCACCCACGGCACAGCCCCTAAATATGCCGGGCTGGATAAAGTGAATCCTAGTTCACTAATTCTTTCCGGCGCCATGCTGCTGGATCATCTGGGCTGGTTCGAAGCCGCTGCCCTCGTCCGGCAGGGGCTGCAACGTGCCATAAAAGATAAAGTTGTAACATACGATTTTGCCCGCATGATGGAAGATGCCACTGAAGTCAAGTGTTCCGAGTTTGGCGAAGCCATCACCCGCCGCATGATTTAAAATGGGCAATATTTACTAGCCTATATTTAATGTCGGGCATGTAACATGTTGCGCTGCACAGTCAGTTGCTTGTGATTAACCACTTTTCGGTTAGGATGTGAATGCAAATGCAGATTGCAACCCACAAAAAGGCAATAACAACATGGCACTATCCGCTACACAAACTACATCTCAAGCAAACCCAAAAAAACCAACCCTGAACGTCGTTAAAGGGGCGCCTATGACTACCTCCACCCTGACCAAAACCGAACTACTGTCCCATTATGAAAAAATGCTGCGTATCCGCCGTTTTGAGGAACGCGCCGCCAACCTGTACCAGCAAGGATATATGGGGGGATTCTGCCACCTTTACATTGGGCAGGAGGCCGTGGTGGTCGGTGTTAAAGCCGCTGCGCAGCCAGCTGATGATTTTATTACCTCCTACCGTTGCCATGCCCATGCGCTGGCGTGTGGCGTGCCGCCGGTGGCGGTCATGGCCGAACTAGCAGGCCGCGCCACAGGTATTTCCAAGGGGAAGGGCGGCTCCATGCATATGTTCGATCCGGCCAAGCGTTTTTGGGGTGGGCACGGTATTGTGGCGGCCCAGATTCCGCTAGGCACGGGTTTGGCGTTTGCTCGCAAATACAAAGGGGAAGACAGTGTCTCCATGACATTCCTCGGCGATGGTGCTGCCAACGCCGGACAGTTCTTTGAAAGTATGAACATGGCCGCGCTCTGGAAACTGCCCGTGCTGTTTATTATTGAGAACAATGTCTATGGTATGGGTACTAGCGTGGATCGTGCTGCTGCAGGCCAGCTTTACCAGCGGGGGGAACCCATGGGCATTAAAGGCCAGCAGATAGAAGGGCAGGATTTTTTCAGCGTCTATGAGGCGGTAAAACAGGCGCGCGCCGAAATTGCCGAGACGGGTATGCCCCAGATTATAGAAGTCATGACCTACCGTTACCGCGGCCACAGCATGAGCGACCCGGCAAAATACCGCACCCGCGACGATGTGGATAAGGTAAAAGAAACCCGCGACCCCATTGAGCGCATGACTCAACGCCTGATTGATGATTTTAGTTGTACGGAAGATGAGCTGAAAGCTATTGATAAAACCATCAAGGATGAAATCAAACAGGTAGCCGAAGAGGCGATTGCCGCGCCAGAACCTGCCCTCAGCGAAATGTGGACAGATGT
>CAZDNZ010000142.1:0-2162 GCA_964506925.1 uncultured Pseudomonadales bacterium
GTTCAGAATGTATATGTTTACCTGCCCCGCATGGAGCCTCAGGTGATTCAAACCCTGAATGCGCTGCCCCTAGCCACGGAATTACTGGAAATTTGGCGCACACAAATGCTGCAAGCAGAGCCAGCTATTCGGTTGTTGGCTTATGATAGAAAGCCTTATGTGCACGTGATGATGCCTATCCGGTTAGAGGGGCGGACGGCAGGCTTGGCGGTGGTTATTTTTCCGCTGGCTGATGCTATGGCGCAGCTCCGCCGCGTGATGGTACGGGGTGTGGATGATGTTGAGTTGTTTCTGGTGGATGCGGGGCAATCGCCCTATTTAGTGGCGCAGCCTTTGTTTAATATTGGTGTACAAGGGATTTATGCGTTTACGCAGGGTATTGACGAGCAACTCCAGCAGCCACCTATGGGGATAAATTCATGGGTGAATCGTGCCAACGGTCTCGTCCAGTATCAGCCGGTTTTAAATGCCCCCCAGATGGGGGTGGGTATATTTGTGCCGGCATGGTCGGCACTGAAAGATTCTATTTGGTGGCTTTTAGGTGTGTGGGTGTTGGTCATTTTAGCTATTCTGAGCTTATTTGCGCCTGAAATTATGCGTTTTTCTCGACGGCTGATGCAAAAGTTAAGTGGCCATATGGAGGAAGGCGATGTTGCTAACCAGGGGCTGGACTATCTGGATTTTGGCGGCCCCCGGCGCGAGGTACGCGCCAAGCCTTCCTCGGTTGGCACAGCTAAATATCCCAGCCAAGTGGTGCATCGCGCCAAAACGCCTGATCAGAAAATGGCACAGCTTATTCGAGATAGTTTAGCAGAAGAGCGCACGCGTCTGCTCTTTCAGCCTGTGATGGAAGTGAGTACAAATCAGCCTATTATGGTTGAGGTTTTCTTGAGAATTCTGGATGAAAATCATGAGGCGTTGTTACCCGCAACGTTTTTGCCAGCAGCACGGCGGTATAAGCTTTTACGGTATATAGATGCACATGTGCTGCAGAAGGTTATCGATAACTTTTTGCAGCTCAAACTACCGAACCAGCTACCAATGGCTATTAACCTTGGCGCTGATACCTTTGATAGTTTGAACTTTTTAGAAACCTTGATGGAGCGCGTTGAGCCTGGCTGGGGTTCCAAGCTGGTTTTGGAAATTCGTTCTAAGGAGCTGGTCGAAGACCCGCGTGCGATTGATTTTGTGCAAAACTGCCGAGAGCTAGGCTGCCGCTTTGCGGTGGACTACTTTGGTGGTGGCGTTCCGATGCTGCGGGGGGCGAAGCGCTTACAATTTGATTATGTAAAAGTTGATAGCCTAAAATTTTTGAAAACAGAAGATAAAAAGGAACTCGTCCGTTTGTCGCAGGCTGCACAGGATATGGGCTTAAGCTTGATATTAGAGCGGGTGGAAAGTGAAGATATGGTTGCCCTTGCTAAGAAACTAAATATTCAATATGCTCAAGGTTATTTTTTCAGTCGCCCCGAACCACAACTTATCTGGAAGCAGCAGCCACGCAGACGCAGCTAGGCTAACTATGATTTTAGTTTAGTTTCTTTGAATTCTACGTGCTGGCGGATCATAGGATCGTACTTACGAAAAGCCATTTTTTCCTGTGTGCGCTCTGAGCGGGGATTTTTTTTAGTAACGTAGTAAAACCCAGTTTTCTGGCCAGCTTTTACATGTCCTTCGGGGTAGGTTCCAGTAGAAACCAGCTTAATAAATATGGTTTTGGCGTTGCGACCCATGTATATTCTCCTTTTATAGCGCGTCTCTTAGCGCGTTTCGATGTTTGCGTCAACCATTAATCGTTTAAAGCTGTTTTGGTATAAACTATCCAAGCGTATTATACAGCATGATGGCGACAAAGGTGAGACCGCCGATGGGGATAAATACGTACCAAAATATTTTACCAGCAGATAAATCATCTGCATCAATTGTACCTAAAAACTGGCCTTTAGCCCGGCGTGCTTTGCGTAAGGCTTCTTTTTGTTGGGCGCGCACGCCATAATTAGGTTCGTTTATAAGTGCACAAGCTCCTTCAAATGCGGCCACAATTTCTTGTGGCCCGCTAAATCCACCCAAAGAGGCGACATTTTCAACCAGAGCGCCTGCGAGTGAATTTTTGTTATTTTGGTAGCTCCATTCTCGGTATAAATGGCTGAATGGAGGAGAGG
>CAZDNZ010000143.1:0-2139 GCA_964506925.1 uncultured Pseudomonadales bacterium
AAAACCCTCTAGATATATGGATTTATGGTGCCTTAAAACGGTTAACTAATGGCAAGTATTTGTGGCTAAGAAATAACTTTGGCGCTGCTTTGACGCATTTTGTAGGGGCACTGGTTTGGTGGACAATTGCCTTCTATGGTGTCGTCCCTAACTTTTTGGAACTGGCACTTACAGCTTTTGTCATTAAATACCTTGTTACCTTGCTTGACACTCCCTTTATCTATCTGGCACGCGCCATAACGCCACTGGATTTAAAAGATAAACGTGGCCAACCGACAACCTAAAACATAATGAATGCACGATGTGCATAACATCATATCTTAGCCCCCGGCCTCTGCCGGGGTGACGGTTGTGTAAGCCGCCGCCGGGGTGACGGTTGTGCAAATTAATAGCCACCAACTTTATGATTCCCCATCCAATTTTCGTCGCTGAAACCTTTTTGGTTTTCCTGCAGTTCCTGCAGCCACTTTTTCATCCACCGGATTTCCAGTTCCTGCGCGCGAATAATATCGTAAGACATGCGCCGAATACGCGTATCCTCGCCATATTTGAGTTGCGTGCGCGCCATATCGACCGCCCCCTGATGGTGAGCAATCATGCCTTTCAGAAAGTCTATATCGGCATCGCCAGTAAAAGGAAAGGTCATGTCGCGATGCATCACACGATTCGCCTCGGCATATTCTTTACTGGAGGGAGCATCCATATTCCCCAGCTCAAAGTTCATGCCATGCATCTGGTGCGCATGTGGCTCTGGCTGCTTATGCGCCTTCTTGTGCATTTCGGCCATGCCTGTAGCTGCCAAAAAAGCGCCAAGTGTTACGGCAATCCCTACTTTTTTATACATAAATCCTCTTTCTGTATTCTTACTGGATAAAATGATACTATTCTGCTTTGCTAATGGCAAGGGCAGCCTGAATAAAGTCGTTAATGTCGCCATCCAGCACCGCTTGGGTGTTGCCGGTTTCTACGCTGGTGCGTAAATCCTTCACCAGTTGATACGGGTGCAACACATAGCTGCGAATTTGGTGCCCCCAGCCGATATCCGTCTTGGCGGCTTCTGTGGCATCTTTTTCTGCAGCTTGCCGGCGTAATTCAGCCTCGTACAGGCGTGCCTTCAACATTTCTAAAGCAATTTCCCGGTTGCGATGTTGGCTACGATCCTGCTGGCAAGTGACCACAATGCCGGAAGGCTCGTGCACCATACGGATAGCGGAATCGGTGGTGTTTACATGCTGGCCGCCGGCGCCGCTGGCGCGGTAGGTATCTACGCGCACATCCTCGGGGCGCACTTCGATTTCAATAGTGCTATCAATCTCGGGATAGGCAAAGACGGAAGCAAAGGACGTATGCCGCCGATTTTGGCTATCGAAGGGCGAAATACGCACCAACCGATGCACCCCATTTTCCGTTTTGAGCAGGCCATAACTGTTCGCGCCCTCAATTTTGAGGGTCGCCCCTTTAATACCCGCCTCCTCTCCTCTGTTTTCATCCATGAGGGTGACGGTATACCCTTCACGCTCGGCCCAGCGAATATACATGCGTAACAACATGTTAGCCCAATCGCAGCTTTCGGTGCCCCCTGCCCCGGCATGGATTTCCAGAAAAGCATTATTCCCATCCGCTTCGCCTGATAACAGGGTAAGAAGCTTAAGCTTTTCAATAAGATGCTGCGCTTTCTGTAACTCTTTGCCAGCTTCGGCAAGCGTGGCATCATCTGCTGCCTCGGCCGCCAGTTCAAACAGGGTAACTGCATCATTTAATTGGGTTTCTGCGACCATGTAGCGCTTGAGTGTTTGGTCAATCCGGCTTTTTTGTTTCATCACACCCTGTGCGCGGGTCGGATCATCCCAAAACGTTGATTTAAATGATTTTTCTTCTAATTCATTCCGCGTTTTTTCAAGGTTTTCAACGTCAAAGATACCCCCTCAGCAGATCAATGTCCTGCTGAAGTTGGGTAAGCATTTCTTTCTGATCTGGGTTCATAATTCCATGAAAATAAACCAAAACCAGCCGCCTTGACAAGTGTTCATTTACTTCCTATAGTGCGCCAAGTCATCGCGGGGTGGAGCAGCCCGGTAGCTCGTCAGGCTCATAACCTGAAGGTCGGAGGTTCAAATCCTCCCCCCGCAACCAAATTTT
>CAZDNZ010000144.1:0-2114 GCA_964506925.1 uncultured Pseudomonadales bacterium
ACCCATTACCAATACATAATGAACGACCGCAGCCACCAGTATACCATCAAGTGCTGGCACATTGGTTACGGTCATAAACCCAAGGCCATTACTGGCTTGAGAGGTTGTCATCAAAGCCGTGAAAAAGCCACAAAACCAAGATACATAGGAAGCCCAGCGCCATTTGCCGGCATTTTCCAAACGGCTGTAGCGTTGCTTATTCAACCAGAAATCCATCACCATCACGCCAGCAAAGGGCGCAATGGTTATGCCTAGGAAAATAAGAAATGGTACAAAATGCTCTAAAATACCAAGAATACCAATAGCCGTGCCCAATATACCAGCCACTAATGCAATACGCCATTTAGGATAATTTACCAAAGCAGCTACCGGCAACGAAGCACCATATAAGTTGGTATCATTTGTTGTCCAGGTGCCAAAAACCAGAAAAACCATAGCTACCGTGCCGATGCTAAGCCCCAGCATCATCTTGATAAAGTCAGACTCTCCCGTTCCTATAGCCAAAATACCTGCAACCATTAACATCACTGGATACAGCACACCAAAATTTACCAAACTACCTAGTATATTGTCTCGCTGGGTATGCATATAGCGGGTAAAGCTTGGGTTATCAACAATCCCCCCAACTAAACCACCAATCGCCAGGCTGAAAGCGGCAGAAAGGGGCATGGTTTCAGTAGGCTGATACAACCAGATACGATTGAATCCATCGCTCTGCCATAATTCAAAAAGCGGCCACCCCAGTACGAACAGTAATAATGGGATCATTAAAAAACTGAGAAACTCCAGTGCTCGGTACCCAATGGCACCGGTAATACACATAAGCGTGCCGCCTGTCGCAATCGCCAACCAGCGAGGCATATCCAATCCAAACTGAGTCGCCAGCAAGCTAGACAAACCTTCCCCGAAAATCTCTACCTGTACTCCAAACCAGCCCATTAACATAAGGGTAATCACAATACTTGGCAGCACCCGCCCATACGCACCAAAAACATGCTGAAACACCATAGCCGTAGATAAATGTGTATAAACCCCCACCCAGCCGGTTAAAGCAGCGATAAGGGTTACGGCAAGGCCTGAAACAACAGCCACCAAAAGCAATTGCCCGATACCCATGCCGCCAGCCAATTGGAAGCCAATCATCAAAACCGGAATACATAAAAAGGTGGCACTCCAGACGGCTGCTAGGCTTCGCCAACCCCGCCGCTGTGCAACCGGCACAGGCTCTCGGGCAAAGTCGCGGGCGATATTGGTCATACTCATGGGAAAACTACTCCACCACCCGGGGCACCACATAAAAGCCCATTTCGGTGGCAGGGGCATTTTGTTGCAGGGCATCGCGCTCGGTGGTACCGACAGGCTGGCTAACTTCATCCGGCCGCTCTTGCACGTGGCAGGGTTCACCATTTTCATCGGTCAACACACTCATCAGCGGTGCAACCCCTGTGGTATCTGCTTCGGATAATTTACTGATAAACATCCGAATATTCTCTAACTGGGGCACCATTTCATCCAGCGCATCTTCCGAAAACTCAAGCCGAGATAACAGCGCCAACTTTTTAACAGCATCACGATCAATTTGGGACATACTTGACTTCTTTCCTTAAACCAACCACAAGTTACCAGAATGGAAACAATGATACAACCAGTTCTCCCCCCGGCCGGTACATGGCTGGGTATTGATGTGGGGCGTAAACGCATTGGCCTCAGCTTTAGCAATACCATGCACACCCTGGCCTACCCTCTGCCCGCCCTCCAGCGCACCAGCTGGACCCATGATCAGAAGATATTCCAGCAAATTATTGATGAACATCAGATTTCTGCCTTTGTGCTTGGCCTGCCCCTATCATTAGATGGCACCGCCGGCCGTGCGGTAGATAGCGTGCACAGCTTTGGTGATTTACTCACGAAAGCCTTTCCATTGCCCCTGTTTTATCAGGATGAGCGCCTGACTACGGTGCAAGCCGAGCGGGATATTCTCACCGCACGTCAGGGTCGCCAGCAACGCATGAGCAAAAAGGACAGCACCAACTACGTGGATTCCGCCGCGGCAACGATTATTCTCCAAACATTTCTGGATGCGCGGCATAGATATCATTAAACAACTCAAAAAA
>CAZDNZ010000145.1:0-2077 GCA_964506925.1 uncultured Pseudomonadales bacterium
GCTGCCTATAATAAAGGGATGGAACGTATATATCTGGCGGCCGACCATGCGGGCGTGGCGCTGAAAAAAATCCTCAAGGAACACCTGCGCCGGCGGGGTCACCGCCACATTGATATGGGCAACCACGATCCCAATGCCCCCGATAACTATGCCACCATTACGGATGATTTAATTGGTGCGCTGCAGCTGGATCCCTCGGGCATTGGCGTCCTCATTTGCGGTACCGGCATTGGCGTAAGCATGCGCGCCAACCGCTACCCAGGCATTCGGGCAGCCACGGTGCATAATGAACAAACAGTGCGCAGCGCACGGGAACATAACGATGCCAATATTATCTGCCTTGGCGCCCGAGTTATTACGCCAGAAACCGCCACCATACTTCTCGATCGCTTTTTGGTCACGCCCTTTACCGGTGGCCGCCATGCCCCCCGCATTGCCGCGCTGGATGCCCCCCTCCACCAACACAAAGAATAATCTCCATGCAACAGATTCAAATTCAGCATTTTACCATCAGCAACGCACAGCCCCTGACCATACTGGCGGGGATGAATGTGCTGGAAGATATGGATACCGCGCTGGCAGTAGGCCGTGCCTTCCAAGCCGCCTGCGCGGATGCAGGGCTACCCTATGTGTTTAAATCGTCGTTTGATAAGGCCAACCGGTCCTCCATTACCTCCTTCCGGGGGCCCGGGCTGGATAAAGGCCTGCACATGCTGGCAGATATTAAAAGCAAACTGAACGTGCCTATCATTACCGATATCCACGAGCCCGCGCAAGCAGCGCCGGTGGCCGAGGTGGCGGATATTCTGCAAATTCCTGCGTTTTTATGCCGCCAGACCGACCTGATTCAGGCCGCTGCCGCCACCGGCAAACCCATACAGGTTAAAAAAGCCCAGTTTTTAGCGCCGCAGGATTGCCAGAATATTATCCATAAACTGGCCGAATGTGGCAACGAGCAGGTCATTCTGTGCGAGCGTGGCACCAGCTTTGGGTATCATAATCTGGTCGTGGATCCGCTGGCGTTTCCCATTTTAAAGGGATTTCAAGTGCCTGTCACATTCGATGTCACCCATGCCCTCCAGCAACCGGGCGGATTGGGGCAAGCCACGGGCGGTCGCCGCCAATTTGTGTTCCCCCTCATGAAAGCGGGCGTTAGCCAAGGGCTGGCGGGGCTGTTTGTGGAAGCGCATCCTGCGCCAGACCAAGCCAAATGCGATGGCCCCTGCGCCTTGCCCACCGCCCATATTCCAGAATTTATCCAGCAAGCCGCCGCCATTGACCAGCTGGTAAAGGGGCAGGCGGTGGTGGCGGTGGGTTGAGGTATGGCTTTTTGTTTATGCAGATACGCTTTTATCATCTTGCAAAAATCCGCCGGATTGCATTTGCCATAGCTTTGCATAATGACCACCCGTTTTTTGAATCAAATCATCGTGCGTGCCATCTTCAACAATTTGCCCGGCATCCAGCTACTCTTTTCTCTCGTGAGGCCCCAAGAAACGATCGCCATTGAAGTGGATCATGTGGTCCGGGTTTTCCGCAATCCAGACCTCCGTTTCCCAGGCGATATCCACCGCGTGCCGGCGAAATTCTACAATGTCCGGAAAGGCGGTTACATAGACGCGCCCCACCTTGCAGGTTTCCAGGGCCTTTTCCAGCTCGATCCAGCGCTTTGGGGATACCGGGCCGTGACTGGTGACCGCTTCGATCAGGAATAGCCATTCCCGCTTTTCGTCGTATATCACCACATCGGGCAGCTTGTCATGGGACATTGGCGGAACGCCCAGAGCTTCCAGTTGAGCCGCCTCCAGCACCAGGAGCTTGCCGCCTTCGTTCCGGCTGCTGGCCGTGTCACCGATATACAGCACGAGGCCGGATTCCCCGATGAATCGGGGGCAGAATTCGTGCACGATGTCGGCGTGTAGCTGGTTGTGCTTGCCCGGTGATAGCTTGATTTCCTGGCCGCTGGGTAGTCGGACTGGGATTTTGTCTATATCCAGCTTGCGCCGGTAGAGTTCCTGGAGGTTGTGCAGGTCCTCCTTGTGTTCCTCGATCTTCTGCAGCCAGGCACCGTTCGGAT
>CAZDNZ010000146.1:0-2050 GCA_964506925.1 uncultured Pseudomonadales bacterium
TGGCTGCCATAAATCAGCAGGCCTACGGCGGTGGCAAACTGGGGATTGCCAGAAAGATCGGTGAGGCCTTGTACCCCTTGTGGGCGGGCAATGCGCACCGATTTATCCAGCACCACTTCCGCCAGTTGTTTCAGGCCGGTAAGCTGGCTGGTACCCCCCGTGAGCACCACCCGCCGCCCAATGGCGGATTCAAAGCCAGATTGTTCAATTTTATCGCGGATGAGTTCCAGCATTTCCTCGCAGCGGGGTTGAATAATACCCGCCAAAGCCGATTTTAGAATATGCACTGGCTCTGCTTCCTCGCCTTCGCCCACGTGGGGCACTTCAATTTCTTCATCTTCTGCAATGGCATTGGCCATGGCGCAACCATGCAGGGTTTTAATGCGCTCGGCATAGGCCAGCGGAGTGCTGAGACCACGGGCGATATCCGCGGTAATATGCTGCCCGCCCACCGGAATCACCGCCGTATAAACCAACGAGCCTTCCACATAAATGGCAATATCGCAGGTGCCGCCACCAATATCGACCATGGCCACGCCCAGCTCCCGTTCATCTGGTACCACACTGGCCAATGCCGAGGCATAGGGCTGCACCACCACCTCTTGTACCTCTAAGTTACAGCGTTCTACACACCGCATAACGTTGCGGATGGCACTGCTGGCGGCAGAAATAATATGCACATCTGCCTCCAACCGACTGCCCGACATCCCCCGTGGATCGCGGATATCTGCCTGATTATCCAACAGATAACGGGTGGGCTGGGCATGAATCACTTCCCGGTCGCCTTCCAATTGGCGGGCGCGGGCTACGGCAATCACTTTTTCAATATCTAAATTGGTAATTTCTTGGTTGTTGAGCACCACCAGGCCATCGGTCATATGGCTGCGCAGGTGCACACCACCTAAGGAAACCAGTACACTATCTATAGCAATATTCGCCATATCCTCGGCTTGGGCTACAGCTTCCCGCACGGCAGATTCGGTTCGATCCATATCCACAATCATGCCACGCTTCATGCCCGACATGGCGTACTGGCCATAGCCTTGCACCACCGGCACAAAAAATTCATCCAGCTCGGCAATAAAGCAGCTAACCTTGCTGGAGCCAATATCCAGCCCCGCGATAATTTTATGACTTCCTCGGGACATAAGTTACTCAGTTTCCTTTTGTTCAGCGCCCTGTTGCACCACGGGGCGGGTTAATGCAGCGGGCGGCACATTTAACACAATACGATCCGGCAGCCGCAGGTCTATACTACCGGCCGTTAGGGTCAGGACGTGCCGTTTTTCATCCAATTGATTTAACCACGTCAAGGCGCGGGCGGCATCTTCTTCTGGTAACTTGACCGACACACCGCTGCGAAAATGCAAATCCCACCGCTGCTCCTCAATAAATTCAGCATGTTTAAGGGCATGTACCAGTTTTGGATGGTCTTGTAAAAGTAAAAAAAGGTTGGCGGCCGCGGCAGCAGCACCGGGGCCACTCAGGCGGGGCAGCTGGTTAAAGGTTACCGTTGCCGGGGCAATAAATGCGCCATCTTTATTGATCACCCAAGTTTCATCTGGGGTGATTAGCTGTGCCACTGGTTTATGTTCGTACACCTCAATGCGTACTGTGTGGGGCAGTTTCCGCTCTACGGCGGCTAATCTTATCCATGGTAGGTCTTCTAGCCGTTCGCGGGCAGCAGCGGGCTGGAAAGCCATCAGGTCGTCCCCTTTATTGAGTTGCAGGGTGTTGGCGAGGGTTTGTTTATCGGTATAGTAGGCGCCGGTAATCATAATATGCTCCACGCTGGCGCCACTAGCGCGGGCGATGGCGTTTTGGACGGCAGGTAGCCACATATGATGCTGCCAGACGGCGGTAGCCACCAGCACGCAGGCTATGATGCCGCCAGCCATGGCCAGCTGCCGCCGCCATTTTTGTTGCTGACGGCCAGACGTCCCCCGCCTTACGGGCTGTTTGACCGGTTTTTTGAACAGGGCAGAAAGGCGCTGGCGTAAGGGCATAATCTGCACTATAGCAAAGGCGGCATGGCAATGTACAATTTTGC
>CAZDNZ010000147.1:0-2048 GCA_964506925.1 uncultured Pseudomonadales bacterium
TCATCAACAAAAGATTGCCCGCCCACAGAAAAACGGTTGACACCAGCCTGCAGGTAGGGCAAAACGTTGATATCTTCAGTGGGATTCATCTCAAGCGTAATTTCGCAGTGATTGGATACCCTAAAGGTTTTGCACAAAGCATCTATAACCATGCCAATATGCCCTGCAGATGCCAAATTAGGCGTCCCTCCACCGAAGGAAACAGATGTAAGTACACACTGACTTACGCTTTTTGCCTGTTGTTCAATATCTTTAACCAAGCAGTTAACATAATCATCAAAAGCAGCAAAATCGGCTGTATGTACGTTAAAATCGCAATAACCGCACTTCTGGCGACACCACGGCCAATGAACATAAACCGCCAGCGGATGATCTGAAATGGTCATGCTAGAGGTTGATTTTGTTGCCCAAGCCAGCCCAGAAAAGCAGCTAATGCCAGGCCTCGGTGGCCTATCCGCTCTTTTTCGGTAAGGGGTAATTCACTAAAGGTAAAAGGCTGATTTTCTGGGATGAACACCGGATCAAAGCCAAAACCATGGTCTTCTGCACGCGGTGATTGACATATCGTTCCAGATACCACAGCTGACCAGCTTAACGGGGGCTGCTGCGGGCGACATAAAACGAGGCAACAATGGAATTGAGCGGTGCGTGCAGCTGGTGGAACCCCCTCTAACGCATTCAGCAACTTTTTGTAGCCACCATAGTTGGCCGTATCGACGCCCGGCGCACCATCCAACGCATCAACACACAGGCCAGAATCGTCTGCCAAGGCTGGCAACCCCGTCAGCTCTAGGGCATACTGTGCCTTAATCAGCGCATTGTCATAAAAAGTATGGCCTGTTTCAGCAGGTGGCTCATACGGATAATCGGTGCTGGATAAAACATTGATACCAGATGGTTTCAGCGCGAATTGTAGCTCTCTTATCTTATCCTTATTATGAGTAGCTAGAAAAAGATCCATATCTAGTTACCAGCCATTGCTTGTGTGATGAGAGCCACATGGTCAGACGGTTTTACATGTGGCCACATGTGCGTAAGGCTACCTGCGGCATCAAAAAGGTAGCTGTTGCGAAAAACCCCAACGTATTTTTTACCAAACATCGACTTTTCACCAACAGCGTCAAACTGCTGTGCTATCGCTTTATCCGGATCGCTTAGGAGTATAAAATTCAGCGATTTAGCCTGTTCAAACTTTTTCAGTGCGGCCGGTTTGTCTGGGCTTATCCCCACAATTGTGAGAGCGTATTCTTGCAAAAGTGTCATATTGTCACGCAGGTCACAGGCTTGGGTCGTGCAGCCGGGCGTCAGTGCGCGTGGGTAAAAATAGACCAGCAGCGGCTTGCCCAGTAGATCTTGGCTGTTGACGGTGTTATTATCTTGATTCTGTGCGCTAAATACAGGCAATTTGCTTCCTAGTTGCATGGCAATCATTCTTTCATTTATCGTTATTTTATAAACCTCGCAAGGTAAAGGTGTTGCGGAAAATAAAAATACCCCCTAATGTCCTTGTCATGGATATTAAAGCAGAAAACCAGACGCCGCAATTCCTCTGTAAAACGCAGTATCTGCGGGATTTATCATTTGAATGTATTACGCCGGCAGCCACGCTTGCGGGCAACGCGTCACAAAATATAGATATGCAGCTGGGTGTGGGTGTACATGCCGCGGACGAGCCTGATGTTTATCAGGTGTTTTTGGAGGTAAAAGCCACTGGAAACTCAGCAGAAAGCACGCTGTTTATTGTGGAAGCTAAGTATGAGGGGCTTTTTGTGATAAAGCACATGACGCCACAACAGCAAGAAGCTCTGTTGCACGTGGAAGCCCCGGCGCTGCTTTACCCATTCATGCGGCATATTTTAATGGATGCTATTGCCCAAGGGGGCTACCGGCCGCCTATGTTCGAGCCTGTAAGCTTTATGGCTTTATACCAGCAGCAAAAAGATGAGAAAGCCAGTCTAGCTGGCGCACAAGTGGCAGGTAATGCCTAAAGCAAACTTTGGGCAAAGCGTTGAAGAATAGGCAGAATGCCGTCTTTTACAAAAACAATC
>CAZDNZ010000148.1:0-2030 GCA_964506925.1 uncultured Pseudomonadales bacterium
ACTATAGAAATAACATTTGGTTTTTGGTCTGAACCCACATTATTTGCACCGTTTATCGTCCTCCGCTATAGTGAAGGCACTTTTACAAAGTATTTTAAAATAGGATGAATAAAAGCCAATATGTCAACGCCAGATCTCTTCTCTCAGCTGGACAGTAAGCCAAAGTCTCGCGCCAAAAAGCCTTTTTGGTTATGGCCTTTGGTGGGTATCGCTGGGGGTGCCTTTTTCATGCTGCTGGTTTACGCGGTGCTTATGCGTGAAGACATCCAAAAAACAGAGCTGGAGGTACCGCTGGTTAAGGCGCCTGAATCTGCGGTTAAAACCCGCCCCGATGCCCCCGGTGGTATGGATGTACCCAACAGAGATAAACTGGTGTTTGATTTGCTGGTGCAGGAAATCCGGCAGCCGGAACAGCCTGAGCAGACCAGCAGCACGCAAGTGACTGCTGCCAACAAGCCTGAATTGGCTGAAAATCCAGAGAAAGAGGTCATTTTGGCGACCGCATCTGCCACTAAGCCTGCCACACAGAAGGCGGCACAGAAGGAAGCCGTTCCTCCACAGCCGCAAGATCCATTAGCAGCGGTGATTGCCGAGCGGGAGGCTGAAGCTGCCCGCATGCCAGAACCATCGGCACCAACCGAGGCTTCAAATACAGTGGGCGATTGGGGCGTGCAGCTGGCCTCGTTTGTGAACGAAGCAGATGCCACCAAAGCCCTAGCGGGATACCGTGAAAAGTTTCAATCCCTTCTGGGTGGGCTAACCCCCCGTGTACAAAGCGTTACTTTGGGGCAGGGTAAAGGCAAGCGTTATCGGGCGCAGTTTCTCGGGGTCAGAAAAAATGAAGCCGCCAGTTTGTGTCAGCAACTCAAACAAGCGAGTCAGGCCTGTTTGCGAGTGCAGCGCTGATGAAAGCCTTACTACTACCATTCCTAACTGTACCGGGCATTATACTTTGTGCTTTAGGTGTATTGATGGTTTTTGGTTATCATTTGCGGCGGCGTACATTTATGGTTGTTTTGGCCGTAATACTGGTATGCGGTTGGATTGTTTCCACAACAGCTTTTGGTCGTTTGTTGGCCTCTGTTTTGATTGCCCAAGTGGACGGCGCCAGCATGGATGTGAAGCCAGAAGATGTTGACTTAATTGTTGTTCTGGGGGCAGATATTATTTATACCGGCCAAACGGGTTGGCTGCCCAGCCAGGAAAGTTATCGGCGGGCGGCAGTTGCGTACGAATTGCAATCCCGCATTGGCTCGCGGGTGCCAGTGCTGATATCTGGCGGCCATATATATGGTGTTCAATATCCTTCCGAGGCAGAGGTTATCAAAACCTACTTCGATCGCCATGATGCCCGGGTGCGCCCCACGATTCTGGAAGAATTTTCAACCTCCACTTACGAAAACTCTTTGCAGACCTCCTTTATCATTCAAGAACGTCAGGCACGAGACATTTTTCTGGTAACCTCGGAAATCCATATGTGGCGGGCTTTGGCCACTTTTCGGGCGCGTGGAATCAATGCGCTGCCGTTTCCGGCTATTACGGCGCCGCGGGGAGGGCTGGGGCTGAGGGGGTATTTGCCCACGCCGGAAGGTGCTTTGCTGACCAGTAAGGCTATGTACGAGATTTACGGCCTAGCGACTTATTTAATAACAGGAAAAATCAAGATGGAGGATCTGTGATGTTTGGGTTGGGTGCAGTCGAGTTAGTGGTTATTTTAGTTATTGTTTTGCTCTTATTTGGGGCTGGTCGCGTTAGTGGTGTGATGCAAGATTTAGGCAAAGGGGTCACAGCTTTTAAGACCGGCTTAAACACCCAAGATGATGAAAAAATTGAGGAAAAGAACGGGGTGCCAAAAGCGGGTGTCGGGATGAAAAGCGAGGGTATCGAGGGGAAAAAAGCGGGTGCAGCATCCGATACCCCTAAAAAACCAAAAAAAGCCTCCCCAAAAAAGGGACATAAGTTAAATTAGAATAGGAACGGAGCAATTACGCCATGCCTTCTATTGGCCTCGGAGAAATGTTGTTGGTGGC
>CAZDNZ010000149.1:0-2009 GCA_964506925.1 uncultured Pseudomonadales bacterium
TTGAAGTCAATTCTCCTTGAATTTTTAAAAGATTAGCTGTTTCGGTGTTCTCGTTGTAATCATAAACTCGATATAGGAAATATTTCTCCTTTTCGATTTTGCTCCTTTCCAATTCATTTCTTGTTACGTAGAATATAGAGTTCAAATTTCCTTTGGTAGTTTTTACTTCTATATACTTTTCATTGCCATTCAGGTCGTAGGAAAGAATGTCAAACCCTGAACCATCTCCCTGGTCTTTAGCAATGTGCTTTACCTTGTCAGCCAATTTTGATTTTCCATTTTCTGTCAAATACACAATCTCTTTTTTAAGCACCCATCTTTCTCCTAAATCTCCAATTCTTTTGTTTTCAATGTTGTTTTGAATATGGTTGATTATCCTTGGAGTAAAATCAACGGATTCACCCTTTGTTTTTAGGTTTAAGATTGAAGTTTCTTCCTCTACTGTCGTTTCAATTTCTGTTTTCTTAGTAATTGTGGGTCGGTCTAAATGCCTCACTACTGCGTAGATAAAATCTTGGGTTAATACATTATGGTCTTTGTCTCGGTAACAGTCAGAGTCAAGGCGATTTTCGTGAAGGTTTAAGAGTTCTTGGTCTCCTTCAATTTCATATCGAACTAATTCGCACAGATTGTGAAACTGTCCAATATTTTCTATTCGTCCGCCTATCGGTTTGTATGTAAATTCTACTTTGTTTGCAAAGTCTTTGAACATTCGATACTTGTAGAAGAAATATCTCTCTGGGTAGTAGAGTGTTAAATAGACCAAAACAGCCCTATGGTCTTGATAGTCATTGAGGTCAACAAAATTGGCTGTATTTAAACTTTTAAAGTCTGAGCGAAAATTTTCAACTCGTTCCAAAATGTCGACGTCTTCATCATAGAGGATTTTGACCATTTCTCGAATTTGTTCAGGCGATTCTTGAACATTCTTTAGGAGCATTCTTTTCGGGAAATATTGTCCGGAATCGAGTAGGTTTCCTGCCTTGCTTAATGAAAGTTCGAGGTTTTCGTAAAAGTCCGGTGCTTCAATGTCGAAATTGTCTTGAAACTGCTTAATAGCCTTCCATTTGTAAATTTCTTGGTTGTGAACTTGCTCAAAGTTCCTTTTATATTCTTCAATGTATGACTTTACAATTTGTCGATTCATTTCGTTTTTTCAGATTGCACACAACGACCCAGCGTTTAAACGGCGCGGGAATAAAAATTTCTTTGAAGTAGCGAAATTAATTCCTTACAAACATTTTCCATCGCACCCGGTCCGCGTCCGATTTGAAACGCATTGTTATGTCTCTACTGAGTATTCCTTTAATCCAATGAGAGATAAATTACTCATTCATGGTCATTGTACCTGTAAAACAGAGTGTTTGATCAGTTTCTCCTGGTGTGATCAACCCGCAAAATGAGGTTTCACCACTCATGAAATCAGCATATACGACGATAAATGAACCATCTAATTCCGTGAACGAGATCAATAATCTGTGATTGTCAAGCTTGATAGATTCCGTTGGGTCTGTTTCGAGTCTTCCACCTTCCCAAAGCTCATGCCAGGTAATCTCATCAGGTTGAACTGTAACATCCATTGTAAAGATCGTACCACTCTCGAATTTACCGTAGTCGAAGAGTAACTCTTTTCCGTACGCTTCTTCAACAGTAAGACCGAGAGGAGATTGTGAATCTGTAGCCACTCGAACTGTGTTTACAGAATCTTGCGCTTGTGTAGTTGATATACTAATGGATAGTATTAAAATTAAATTGAAAAGAGTTGCGAAAGATTTTGAAAATAAAAACCGGTACAATTTTGATTGATTCATAATCAGTGATCGTTTGTGAAGTTTATGATTTCTAACAATTATGGGAAACTAATGGCTATTTAGAGACATAACTAGTTTATATGTGGATATTTAACCCACATAACATACAAAAAGGGGGAGATATGCGCACTTTTGTGTCGTATAAGCATTTCATAAACCTAAGCTGTCTAAGGGCTTAGGAATTGCCTGCTTGGTAGC
>CAZDNZ010000150.1:0-2007 GCA_964506925.1 uncultured Pseudomonadales bacterium
AAAAAACACCCAGCCTGGGCTGGGTGTTGACGAGAGAGATGCGGAATACTTAGGCTGTTTTCTTCTTAGCCGTGGTTTTACTGCCGGTTTTTGTGCCGGTTTTCTTAGCCACGGTTTTAACCGTTTTCTTAGGAGCGGTTTTTGTTTTGGCCGCTGTTTTAGGGGTTGTGGTCGTAGATTTACTGCCTTTTTTGGCTGTTGTCTTGGTTGTGCTTGTACCACTTTGGCTACCGGTGCCAGAATCTTTGGTTACCAGTTTAAGCGTACTTTTGCTGCCACTTTTGGTTTTGCTGCTTGGGGTCGCTTCGCTGGTGGTGGTGGTAAAGTTATCATCCCGGGGGGCTTCACGCGCTGTGAGTTTTTTCTGGGTTTTCTTGCCAAATTGCAGGCCAATTTTTTGACAGATTTCATCGGTCAGGGTCAGAATTTCCTGCTGTGATGGGTTTTTAAAGCCATCCAGTACGGTCATCCCGCTTTCCATGGCCGCGGCAAACAACACCCGATTACCAATCACCGTGTTGGCAAATGGAATATCCATGGCAATCAGCTTATCTTTAATCTGATCGGTAATGTTGGCGCGGGGCACCACGCGGTTGAGCACCACCATCGCTTCGTTAGATTCACTCTTCACCGTATTCAGCGTTTCGCGAATGGCCCACAGGTCGGCAGGGCTAGGCTGCATGGGCAGCAGCACCAAGTCGGCCGCTCGGGTGGAAACTTTAATATCCATTTCGGCGTGTGGGGGGCAATCGATAATCACCACATCGTTGGCTTCGCGGGCCATGGCCAAGTCGCGCGTTAAGCGCCAGCCAGATGTGGCCACCAAGCCAATATCGCTGGTTTTGCGCTGGGCGTGCCAGTGGCTTGATGTGCCTTGCATGTCTGTATCGAACAGCATAACCGATAGGCCCTGCTTGGCAAATGCCACAGCAAGATGAATCGCAAGGGTTGATTTTCCAACACCACCCTTTTGTTGGGCAACGGTTATAACACGTGCAGACATTATGAAACTCCTTCGTTTTTTTCTGGCATTTGGGCGCTGCGGGGTGAGTTGAAAAGGTCTTCCTAGCAGCAACTGATGCCATCCTACGCAGAGGCTTATCGTCTTGTGAAGGGGGTGAAATCAAGGTGATGATGCACGCTGTTGCCGAAAAACACCACATTTTTTGTATGCAGGCAGCCTATAAACAAGGTGGTATTTTTTTGCGGCCTTTGCTATCTTCACTTATATGGACTTATCCACAGATGCTCTCGCCACTTGGCGCTTGGTACGCACCCCCAGCATTGGGCCTGTGGCCTATCGGCAACTACTGACGCAGTTTGGCAGTGCCGCCGAAGCCCTGCACCACCTGCCCGAATTGTGTGCCGCAAAAAATCGGGCGCAGCCGCGCATCCCTGATGAAAAGACCATTGCGCAGGAATATGCAGCCCTCATGGCGGCGGGTGGACACGCCATTTTTTGGGATGATGCCGCCTACCCCACCCTATTGCGAACCATTCCCGATGCACCGCCGATGCTGCATGTGCTGGGGGATATCCGCGCCTGCCAGAGCAATGCGCTGGCCGTGGTCGGCACCCGGCAGGCCAGTGCCGCCGGGCAAGCATTTAGCCAGCAGCTGGTGGCCAATTTGGTCGGTGCTGGCCATGCCATTATTTCGGGTCTGGCGCGGGGCATCGATACCATTGCCCATACCACTACGCTGGAACAGCATGGCCTGACGGTGGCGGTGGTGGCAGGGGGTATTGATCATATTTATCCCCCCGAAAATAAAAACCTGCGCCAACAGATTATTACTGACGGCGGCTGTATTATCACCGAGCAACCCTGCGGCAGTGTGCCCACTGCCCGGCATTTTCCCCGCCGTAATCGGCTGATTGCGGGGCTGGCGCAGGCCGTTTTGGTCACGGAAGCCGCGCGGCATTCTGGCACGCTGATAACAGCCACTTACGCCGGCGACTATGGCCGTGAGGTTTTTGCGGTGCCGGGAAATCCTGCCGATGCCGGCG
>CAZDNZ010000151.1:0-1985 GCA_964506925.1 uncultured Pseudomonadales bacterium
GTCTTGTGGGAGGGACTAGCCTCCCTCTGGGACGTTTACGACGACGAGGACTAAACTCTGGCCGTCCCCTTCCCGGGGGCGGCTTCTTCTTTTAATCCTTCAAACTAAGGCTTTTTGGTTGCGCCGGCGGGCGGGGATGGCTATGGTGTGCCCTATGACAAATATACAAAATACCCCGACCCCGGAAACCACCACCGATGATTCGCTGGAGGTACAGCAACGCCGCGAAAAACTGGCAGAACTCCGCCAGCAGGGCGCGCAGCCCTTCGCCAACAATTTTGTGCCGCAGAATACCGCTGCCGCCCTGCGTGAACGCTTTGACAGCCTAGAAAAAGAGACACTGCTGCAAGATTATACGAACGAACGCTTTACGCTGGCCGGGCGGCTGGTCGGCAAGCGCGAATTCGGTAAGCTGGCCTTTTGTGTGTTGCAAGATACCAGCGGCAAAATTCAGCTCTCGTTCGCCAAAAATGAATTGGGCGAGGATGTCTTCAACACCTTCAAAAAAACTGTAGATGTGGCGGATATTATCGGCGTTACCGGCAGCATCACCAAAACAGATAAGGGCGAGCTAACCCTGCAGGTGCTGCATTTTCAGCTGCTGACCAAAGCCGTGCGCCCCCTGCCCGATAAATGGCATGGGCTGGAAGATATTGAACGCCGCTATCGCCAGCGGTATGTGGATCTGATTGTGAATGAAGATGTGCGGGCAACCTTCCAAACCCGCGCGCGCATTGTGCGGGAACTGCGCAATTATCTGGAAACGCGCGATTTTATGGAGGTGGAAACCCCCCTCCTGCACCACAAGGCGGGTGGCGGCGCCGCGCGGCCGTTTGCCACGCATCATAATGCGCTGGACCTAGACCTAAAGCTGCGGATTGCGCCGGAACTGTACCTTAAACGCCTGCTGGTGGGCGGGTTTGATCGCATTTTTGAAATCAATCGGAATTTCCGGAATGAAGGCATCAGCACCCGCCACAACCCAGAATTTACCATGATGGAAACCTACGTGCAGTACTGGACGCTGCAAAACTGCATGAATATGTACGAGGATATGCTGCAACATGTGGCGCGCACCATTCATGGCACATTGCAGGTGCCGTTTGAAGACAAAACCATCGATTTCAGTCAGTTTCGGCGGCTAACCATGCACGATGCCCTGCTGGAGCTTGGCGGTGCCACCGCGGCCGACTTGGCCGATAAAACCAGCTTGGAACGCTTTGCCATGCAGCAAAATCTGGAATGGGAAGACTGGATGGACTATGGCCAGCTGTTTGCCCATGTGTTTGAGGAACTGTGTGAAGATAAGCTGATAAACCCCACATTTATATACGATTTTCCGGTAAGCACGTCGCCCCTCTCGCGCCCGTACGATGCCCGGCCAGACTGGGCGGAACGCGCCGAGCTGTACATTAATGGCTGGGAGGTGGCCAATATGTTTAGCGAACTGAACGACCCGGAACTGCAGGCCGCCGCTTTCCAAAAACAGGTAGCAGCTGCCGCCCAAGGCGATGCCGAGGCCATGCCCTACGACCACGATTATATTACCGCGCTGGAGCACGGCATGCCCCCCGCCGGCGGCACCGGCCTGGGCGTGGATCGGTTGGTGATGCTGCTTACCAACAGCCCCTCCATTCGGGATGTGCTGCTGTTCCCCCTGCTGCGGCCACGGGAGGGGTAAATGCCATTAAAGCCAAACCAATATGGCAAGCCAATTGAAGAAGACCTAAAGGCTAAACTTAAGGCCGATGTACGGGCTAAACTAGACCTGCCGACAACAGGCCATGGTAGCGAGAAAAGCAATGAGTTTCTAAACAAACTAGATGCCCGCATAGATAACCTGCGCTACCCCACCGAGGATGAAAAAGCGCAGCTTGCTGCCCCCAACCACTTCCAATCAGAAGAGGCTGCGCGAGAATATAAAAATTTGTGGGGCTGTCCTAGCTAACACAAAAAAGTGTTAGGATATGGCTATGAGAAAAAGC
>CAZDNZ010000152.1:0-1952 GCA_964506925.1 uncultured Pseudomonadales bacterium
CCCTCTGGGGAGCCCAATCCATCCCCAGCTGATGAAGAGTTGACAAATATTCTGGCACAGGCCATGAATCCAATAGGCATACATATATACGACCACTTGATTATTGGGGCCGGTCGGCATTATTCTTTTAGAGATAAAGGTAAACTATAGGAGGTTTTGACCATGGCTCTTGCCACAAAACTACAGGAGATATTGCAAAACGCTTTCCCGGATGCAACAGTACAGGTGGCGGACCCGATACAGGACGATACCCACCTCACCTGCACCATTGTGGCGCCCAGTTTTAGCGGCCTAAACCGAGTTGAGCGCCATCGCAAAGTTTATGCCGCACTCGGTAATGCCTTTGAGAATGAATTGCACGCTCTGCAAATGACCCTACAAGCCCCCGAAGAAATAAAGGAGACGTTATGACCAACACACACACCCGCATTGAAGATATAATCCAATCCCACCCTGTTGTGCTGTTTATGAAAGGAACAGCCGATTTCCCTATGTGCGGTTTTTCGGCACGGGTGGCCACCATTTTGCAGCAGCTGGATGTAGATTTTAAAGATGTAAATGTGCTGGAGGATGAAGAAATTCGGCAAGGCATCAAAGATTACACCAACTGGCCAACCATACCCCAACTGTATGTCAATGGGCAGTTTGTTGGTGGGTGCGATATTGTGGTGGAGATGTATCAGGCAGGTGAACTACCGGACGTGCTGCCTGCTGCTGCCGCCTAAGCTCTATTTTTTCTTCACCTCCACCGGCGTGGCGTAGGCACTGAAGGGCGTTTGCGCCCGAGGCGATGGTTTTGCCTCCTCGGGCTTGAAGGGATTTTCCCCCTGCATAAACAGCTGCTCCATGTCACTAGGGCTAACACAGAGCCACCAACCTAGAACATACAGCGGATAATTCTCGCGATATATTTCGTACCGCCGACGCAATAGTTTTAGGCCCGCCTCCCGGAAATCTGCTAGTTCATCTGCCACATCTGGCGGCAAATCGGCTTCATCGCCAAAAATCTCTATACTCGGTGCCTGCAACAACTTTTCTGACAGAGGCGCTAGATAACAACCACCTGTGAGCGCCATGATATCCTCAAAATCTGTATTTTCCTCAAAGTAGCGCACCAGATATGGATAATCCTGCAGCAGATCTTCTTGGCTACTGCGCAGAAAATCCATATTGTTCCAGAAGGTTATATCTGGCGGCGCATCCGCCTGACTAACGTACTCCCCAACAGTCACACTAGATTTGATGACGGGCGTAAGAAACTCAGCCGCTTCTGCAGGCAAATTCGTCATATCCAGCCCACGGTGACGGGGAAAAAGCTCGGGGAACCAAAATGGATCCAGCTCGTATTCATATGGTGGGGGTAATGGGTGGTACCCTACATTAGCCGTTATTTTATCGGTTTTGACAAATGTGCAGGCTGTTTTCAGGTGCTCCGGACTTTGCTGATAAGCCCGATAGGATAACACATCGTAGCCATGCATCGGCACAGCCGGGTAAAACCGTGTGAGCATTTCAGATGGCACATCCCGCTGATTATTCAGATAGGCCTCCCGGATGGCTGGCACACTTGCATAATAATAATGCAGCGGATCCCACAATGGGCCAGAAAGCTGCATAAAAAATCCGGTCAGCGCATCCCAACCCCACAGCGCTGGTGCTTCAAAATGCTCCGGATGGGTCGGTATCCAACAGGCATCTAAAGAGGCTGCTGTACGTTGATGCGGAAACATATGATCTGGCACCGTCGGTAGCGGCGCATCCGTATGGGGAGATTGGTACCCCATACCTTCACTTATCACAACTTCTGCCGGTACCACTTTGCTGTTGGTGACATAGCCCGGCTTGAGCACCTGCAAAATCGTGCCGGGTGGGCTATCGTCAGATTGAATATCTATAATTTCATGCAGCCCAGGGACATAGCGGCCCGACCAGTAATCCTGCAACTGAAAATC
>CAZDNZ010000153.1:0-1905 GCA_964506925.1 uncultured Pseudomonadales bacterium
CATGGCCTCAGCAGAGGGGGTGGGCGATGTAACATGTGTCGCGGTTGTTGTTGTAGGGCGTGCAGTGGCTTGGGGCTTGGTGGCCACACCAGGCCAGCGGCGCACATGCTCGCAGGTGTCTTCCAGTTCTGCCAAAGTGTAGGCAGTTAGCGTCATGAATTTATTGGCAGGGTAACGGTGGCGGAGCGCCTCCATAGCGGCATCATGCGCGGCAGGCGGAGCGTTGTGTGGTACGGCAAAATGTTCACCTGAAACCAGATTTTTCATGAAAACAACATAGGTAACTTGCTGCATTTTTTGTCCCCCAGCATTTATTTCTTATATTCTTTACTTTAACCCAGCTTCCGAAGAATTTCAAACGAACAATATTCAATTTAAAATTAAAGCTGTTTTTATCAATTGCATGGATTGCCAAGATGGGTTTTAACAAAACACGAAAGTTATAAAAAACGGTGTACATATAATGATGAAATTATCCAAATATCCCCGGCGCCTGAGTTACATCATTGCTGGCGTGGCGTTAACGCTGGCCATGCCGCCGCTGTATTTTTGGCCTGCGGGGTTGTTTGCGCTGGCATGGTTTTTTAGCCAGATTAAGGCAAATCGCCCGCGCCAAGCAGCAGGATGGATAGGCCTGACACACTATCTCACCTCCCTCTACTGGTTGCCGCAGGCGCTATACATAGATAGCGGGCAGAATATGTGGGTTGGTATATTTGTGGGTATTCCGGCCCTTGCTGGTGTGGCGGTGGCTTTAACAGCTTTGTTGGCGGTAGTGGCATGGCTGACAGCACAAACGCCACGCTGGAGCCAAGGCCCGGTATTTGTGGTGGGTATGCTGTTGCTGGAATCTGTGCGTCATGTGCCACCAATTCAGTTCCCTTGGAATCCATGGGGGATCATGCTGGCAGGTAACGATATTCTTCTGCAAGGGGCTGCACTGGGGGGTATGTTGGGGTTATCCGCCGCTATGCTTTTGGTCAGTGTGCTGCTTACGGGTTGTATGCGCCAAAAACTGCTGACACTTGTGCTTATGGCGACGCTTGCCATTTATGGTGCTTTACGCCTGAACACAGCACCTATGCTGGAAAATCAACCGACACAGCTTGTGGTGCGGCTGGTACAGGGCAATACCACCACAGCCCACAGCTGGACGCCCCAGCGCCGCGAAGCGTATCTGAACACGTATCTGACACTTTCTGAAACATCTGCGGATGTGGATCTTATTCTGTGGCCAGAAACAGCTGTGGCATATGCCATTGCGCAGGATGCAGCCTTGCGGCAGCGGCTGGCCGCGGTGTTGGAGGAAGATCAGCAGTTGGGGCTAGGCTTTTTAAGGGTACAGCGTGGGGAAAATGAAAATCGAGAGATATTTAACAGCTTTGCCCTCCTGAGCAAATCAGCTGCGTTCGGCACCGTTTACGATAAGCAGATACTGGTACCTTTTGGCGAGGCTTTGCCTTTTCCTAGCATAACAGAATCCTTTATGCGGACACTATCTTTTAACCGGAGTGCTTATACCGCCGGCACCCAGCCTGCCCGCCTGAATGTAGCACCGGGGGTTATCGCCTTACCGTTAATTTGCTACGAGGTGGCTTTTGGCAACTATATTCAACGCCAATTAACCGCACAAACCATGCTGCTGAACGTAACAAACGATACGTGGTTTGATGGCACAACCGCACCGGCCCAACATTTTGCGCTGGCGCGGGTGCAGGCTGTGGCCACAGGATTACCGCTGGTAAGGGTAGCAAATTCAGGTATTTCCGCCGTTACAGATGGTTACGGCCGGATTGTGCGCATGCTGCCCGTAGAGACTGAAGCAGCAATGAATGTAAATGTGCCGACTGCCTTGGCAACGCCCACCATATTCCGCCAGGTTCTCTCATTTATGAGAGACATATA
>CAZDNZ010000154.1:0-1326 GCA_964506925.1 uncultured Pseudomonadales bacterium
GATGAGCACGCTCGCGTTGGTACTGACTTCGGTTGTAATCGCGCTGATCATCGGCGTGCCGCTCGGCATCTGGTCTTCGAAGAACGACCAGGTCTGGAACGTCATGCGCCCGGTGCTCGACTTCATGCAGACGCTGCCGGCCTTCGTCTATCTCATCCCGGCAGTCCTTTTCTTCCGGCTCGGCCCGGTACCCGGTGTCATCGCGACCCTCGTCTTCTCGCTGCCGCCGGCGGTTCGACTGACCAACCTCGGTATCCGTCAGGTTCCCAAGGAGATCAAGGAAGCGGCGCTCTCGTTTGGTTCGACGAACCGACAGATGCTGCTCAAGGCCGAGCTGCCGGTCGCGCTCGCGACCATCATGGCCGGCATAAATCAGACGATCATGCTCGCGCTGTCCATGGTCGTCATTGCCGGTATGATCGGTGCGGGTGGTCTCGGTAACGAAGTCCTCCGGGGAATCACGCAGCTGAGGATTGACGTGGGATTCGAGGGTGGAATCGCGATTGTCATCCTCGCCATCTTCCTCGACCGCGTGACCCAGGCGCTCGGCGACAGCACGCAGAAGCAGTCGTAGACCCGACCGGTCCGCCCGCCGGTGGGTCAGTGGGGCAGGCGCGGTTTCAGATAGCCGTACGTGAGCACGCCGAGCAACGCGCTCGCGATGGCGACGAGAATCGTCCAGTACCCGGCGCCGAGGATTGCGTACAGCGGTCCCGGGCACGCCCCGGTCAGCGCCCAGCCGAACCCGAAGACAAGCCCGCCAACGGGGTTGCCGACCTTGTTGAACGGCTTCCCGACGGGAGCGATCTCGATCCCTTCGACGGATTTTGCCTTCGCCGCCTTGAGGATGAGCACGCTCAGCGCTCCCACGACGATCGCGAGGCCGATGATCCCGTACATGTGAACGCTCTGAAAGTGGAACATCTCCTGGATGCGGTACCAGGAGACGACCTCCGCCTTCACGAGGACGATTCCGAACCAGATTCCGGCGAGGAGGTACTTGAGAAAGCCTCCAAGCGTCAGCGCGGGACGGCGTTCGCCCGACATCTCAGTCACTCCCTGTACGCCGCTCATAGCGACATCACCCATGGAACGACGAAGTTGGACACGATGACACCTCCTGGGAAGAACCCCAGCGTGGCGACGAGCGAACCTACGTTCAGCAGCGACAGTCCCATGATCGCGTGCCCCGAAGTGCACCCGTTCGCGTACCGGGTACCGAACCCCACGAGAAATCCTCCGGCGATGAGCGACACGAGCGCGCGCGCCGACAGAACACCGGGTACACCATAGATCTCCGCCGGCTGGAGCGCCGCCGGAGCTGCC
>CAZDNZ010000154.1:1336-1897 GCA_964506925.1 uncultured Pseudomonadales bacterium
AGCTCGCGAAGAGCTCAATCGCCGCGGGCGTGACCGCCGGCGCACGGTCTCCGCCGAGAAAGATCACCGCGATTGCCGCCCCCACGATCACGCCGAGCGCGAGCACGAGGTTCCACAGGCCGGCACGCCAGTTATCGCCGGTGAAGTACTCCGCCTTGACCGGGAGCGCCGCCGCGCACACGTGTCGAAAGGTCGACGAGATGCCGAAGTTCTTGTTCCCGAGCAGCAACAGAATCGGTACCATCAGCCCGAGCGAGGGCCCCGACACGTACCATGGCCAGGGTCCGGTAATAGCCTCCCACATAGAGCCTCCCTGCAAAACTTACCTTACCATATTGACTTAGTCAACAATAATGCCGCGCCGACCGATGCGTAGACACGGGCCATCCTTTTGTATACTACAGTCGCGGAGGAACATGAGCGGCACGCCCCTGCTCGCAGGCATAGACATTGGATCGACCACCGTCAAGATAGCGATCGTCGACCCGGACTCGCGACGGCTCGTGCACAGCTCGTATCTGCGCCACGGTGCGCGCCAGCGGCGCGTCGCGGCGGAGCTCC
>CAZDNZ010000155.1:0-1886 GCA_964506925.1 uncultured Pseudomonadales bacterium
GCAAAACTTTGAACGCATGCAGGAAGTGATAGACGCTGCGCTGGCCGCCACGCAGGAAGCTGCCTAGCCACGCTATGCCTCAGCCAGATGACGAGCAGCAGGTGCATAATATTATTGCCGATGCCTCCAAGGGGTATAGTTTAGCGCTGCATTTAGTGGTGAGTACGCTGGTGGGGCTGGGCATTGGCCTGTTGCTGGATAAATGGCTGCACACCATGCCCCTGTTCCTGCTGGTTTTTATGATTCTGGGGTTTGTGGCCGGTATGCGGCGGTTGTATATGGGGCTGATGCACCCCGCTGACGAAATGCCAGAGAAAAATGACCAGAATACGCAGTAAATTTCTTGTCTTTTTTATGCTATTCGCCTCCCCGGCTGGCTGGGCGCATCCGCATGTATGGGTGAATACCGACCTGACCCTGATAATAGAAGATGGTGCTTTTACCGGCTTGCGGGTGAAGTGGGTGTTTGATCCCCTGTACAGTGTTTCCTTCATGCAGGAGGTGGATACCAATGGCAACCAACGCCTAGAAGATGCCGAAGTTGCGCCCATTATAAAAGCAACGTTTGAAACAGATCTGGCTGCCTTAAAGCCTTTTTTCCTCCTCGCATTTAACCGGCCAGATACCAGCCTGAAGGATGATCCCTACGCCCATGTGCCAGCGGCGGATTTTACGATACCGCAGGCAGATATTTGGTACACCCCGGCGGACGAAGCCCTGCATTATGCATTTACCCTCAAGTTTACCACGCCACACCCCATAAGCGGGCAGCACAAGGTGGCCGTGTACGACCCCAGCTATTATATTGCGTTTGAACAGGCGCTGGATATATCTTATACCAAACCCACCACCTGCCAAGAAAAACTGACCGAAGATAAAAGCTTGACCATCTATCAAGGCTTGGTCAACCCGGAAACCTATAAAATAACCTGTAAACCTACATAGAGATTTAACGAATTATATGAAATACATACTCTTTCTGCTTTTACTGCTTTGCGGAATGATGCCACAACTGGCCGCCCAAGGCTTGTCTGGCCTCCCGAGCCCACCCCCCGCAGCAGAAACAACCGCGCCCACCACAGGCTGGCTCACCCCATTCAAGCGCGAGTTACTGGCTTGGAATACTTACATTAACCGAGAGATTCCCCAGCGGATGCGTGAACTCCGACAAAACCCCAGCCCGTGGATTCTCCTCACCAGCATCTTGGCCGCGCTGGCGTATGGTGTTCTGCACACGTTGGGGCCCGGGCATGGCAAAATGGTAGTGGCCAGTTATTTCCTCACCCATGGTACGCACTTTTGGCGCGGCGTACTGATGGGCATACAGGTGGCCTTTAGCCATGTGCTGGGGGCGGTGCTAATTGTGCTCACAACCGATTTAATTCTGCGGAATATGTTGCAAGATCCGGCGGCGCAGGTCTGGTGGTTGCGGCTGCTGGGCTACAGTATGATTGTGCTGGTAGGGACGTTTATGCTGGTGCAAGCGGTGCGCCATGCTTTGGGACACAAAACCAGTGGCTGCGCCCATTGCGGACATCATCATGCCCACCACCACGCACACCACCACAAAGATCAGCATCTTCACAAGCGGGAAACCCTGCTGGCGTGGGGCGTAGGGGCGGTGCCGTGTACGGGGTCGCTTCTGATTTTACTGTACGCCATGGCGCATAATGTGCTGTGGCTGGGTTTACTGATGGTTCTGTTTGTGGCCATTGGTATGGCGCTCACCATGACCACCCTGGGCTGCCTGACTTTATGGGGGCGGCAAACGCTGGTAAAACGCTTCAACCAACGGCTCAACCACCTGCACAGATGGCGCATTGCCGTCGAACTCATCGGCGCCCTGCTGATTATAATCTTGGGTGTTTTACTGCTATGCTCGGTTA
>CAZDNZ010000156.1:0-1881 GCA_964506925.1 uncultured Pseudomonadales bacterium
TCAGCCTCGGGCAGGTCAAAGGGAGCGCGGTTGGTTTCGGCAAAAATACTGACCAGAAAGACAATAAACATGGGAAATAACGTGAACATGTGCCACATATTTTCTTGCGCACGAACAATCTCGGATAAATTCATACTGCCCACTAGTAAAATGACCGACAACAAGCACAGCCCCATGGAAACCTCGTAAGATACCATTTGGGCGCCCGACCGCACAGCCCCTAAAAAAGGATACTTACTATTACTAGCCCAGCCTGCCATTAAAATGCCATAAACCCCTAAACTACTGATAGCTAATAAGTAAATAACACCAAGATTGACATCCGCCAGCACCCAACCGGCATCGAAGGGAATAACAGCCCAAGCGACCAAGGCGGGCACAAGGGTTAACACAGGCGCCAGAATATAGGGCACTCTGCTGGAAGCACTGGGTACGGTATTCTCTTTAAACATCAGCTTAAGTGCATCCGCAATAGGCTGCCCCAAACCGTAAGGCCCCACATACATAGGCCCGTGGCGCAGATGCATCCAGCCCAGCACCTTGCGTTCTGCCAGCGTTAGGTAGGCAACAGCACCAAGCACAGGCAATGTAATCAGCAGTACCCCAAAGAGGGTCATAAGTGCATAATACGCATTGTTAAGGGTAAAAATTTGAAGGTATTGTAGTAAAAAGTCTATCATGCAGCCTCCTGCTGAAGAAGGCCGGGCAGTAAGGTGATATCAGATAATACATCCTGCGCGCCGGCGGCTATTAACCGCTCTGCCAATGCAGCAGAGCCATGAGACGCCCCGATAAAGCCAAGGGTTGTCATACCCGCCGCCTGTGCAGCTTCTACACCAGCAGGGCCATCTTCTATAACGAGGCAAGATTCGGGGGCAACTGCCAGCTTTTCTGCCGCAAGCAGAAAAACATCGGGCGCGGGCTTGCCTCGTTCAACAAGTTCTGCTGAATACACATGTTCCCCAAAAAAGTCTTGCAGCTGCGTTACGCGTAATGAAACTGCCAGCCGTTGCATACCACTGCCTGAGGCTATGGCCATCGGGAAATGTTGCAATTGGGTTAATGTCGTATGAATGCCGTTTACGGGCTGTAATTCTGTTTCAAAAGCATTTAATATTTCAGCCTTTTTTTGTTGATCATTGATGTTGGCCATCACGGCTTCGCCACGCCCTCCCCCAAGTTCTTGGCTTATCTCTTGGGCAATATCTGCACCGCGCTTGCCGGCAAAGCGGGCAATATAACTGTGTGTATCTATAGGATAACCAGCTTGGGTAAAATGCGCTGCTGCTACGCCACATGCAATGATTTCACTATCTATAAGGCAGCCGTCACAATCCCAGATTATGGCGCGGATATGGTTCATCATGCGGCCTCCTTCAGTTCATCGGTTGATTCTTCATGAATGTGCCACATCGTGGGACTGTTCCGCAAAAATTCATGACTCACATAAAAAGTGTTTACATCCAGCGCATAGGTCAACGGTAAGGTTTTGTCCATATCGCCCGGCATCCCGTAGCCGCCGGTGGCTACAGGTGTTAGCTCAGGTGGCACAATCTCCCCTACTTTACCGTAGGCAGGGCAATAATCAATTATTTGCTGCCGGAGTTGTGCCAGCGTATCGAATGGTAATGGCTTATCGAGCTCACCGGATAAAGCGCGGAAAATCTTCCAATCCGCCTTGGCATGATGTGGCGGGTTCACGGCAGCGACCAATTCCTGCACCCTTCCCTCACAGTTTGCCAAAAGCTGAGCTTTTTCCGTATGGGCAGCCGCTGGCAGAACAAAATCTGCGACCTCTGCTAGCGGCGTTAGGTGCGTACCGATATAAACCAGCGTTTTGGCTTTACGCGCCAGTTCGGGCGCAACATCCACATCCCCATA
>CAZDNZ010000157.1:0-1868 GCA_964506925.1 uncultured Pseudomonadales bacterium
TGCCGGATTTTCCAACCTATCAACAAAATATGCAGGGCCGGAAAATTGCCACCTGTCTGGAGGCAGACTCGGTAAAACTGAATGACTTTACCTTCCAGCCTCACGATGTAGTGTTTATGGGTAATGAATACGATGGCCTGCCCAAGCATTTGATAGATGAAGCGGATGTTAAATTATACATCCCTCTGCCACCGGGTGAGGCACCAAAGCCGCGGTCCTACAGCCCAATTGATGCCACCCGCACTGCGCAAGTCAATCAAGTGGGGGTACCGAACTTGTCTTTATCCATGTCTTGCGCCATTATCGCCTATGCCTTACAAGTACAGCGTGAGGGCATGCCCGCTTACCATAAACTGGTTGAACAACTGAAAAGTAAATGACCGAACTCAATATTACCATACGCACGCAGGAGGGGGACCATATTGTACAGGTACCCAAAGGCGCGACTGTGATGGATGCCTGCCATAAGGCAGAGCAAGAGATTCCGCATTTTTGTTACCATAAACGGCTTTCGATTGCTGGTAACTGCCGCATGTGCTTGGTCGAAGTAGAGGGAGCACCCAAACCAGTAGCTAGTTGCCATTTTCCAGCCGCTGATGGCATGGTGGTCAAAACCGATAGCGAACTAACGATTGAAGCCCGCAAAGGCACCATGGAAATGTTGTTGGTAAACCACCCGCTAGATTGCCCCATTTGTGACCAAGGTGGCGAATGCGATTTGCAGGATCAGGCGATGGCCTATGGCTCTGACCGTTCCCGGTTTGATCAAGTGAAACGGGCGGTGGATGATAAAGATATTGGTAGCAAAATCAAAACCGTGATGACGCGCTGTATTCACTGTATGCGCTGCACCCGCTTTGCCACCGAAATTGCCGGTGTGGAAGAATTTGGTGCTACCGGCCGTGGCGTAGATACGCAAGTGGGCACATATGTTGAGGAAGCTCTGCAAAGTGAACTGGCGGGCAATATGATAGACTTGTGCCCAGTTGGGGCGCTGACGAACAAGCCGTATGCCTTTTCTGCCCGGCCGTGGGAGCTGGTGAAAACCCCCAGCATAGATATGACAGACAGCATTGGCAGCCATATTCGAGTGGATCATCGTGCGGGGCGGGTCATGCGCATTTTACCCCGCGAATGTGACGATATAAATGAAGAATGGCTAGCCGACCATGCCCGTTTTTCCTGCGATGCCTTCAGTCATAACCGGCTGGTATCACCCTTAAATCAGACGAAAAATGGCCAACGCGAAGTAGGTTGGCCTGCTTTATTTCAGAAGCTTATCCCGCTATTGAAAAAAGCCAAAAAAGATAAAATATGCGGCCTTGCAGGCGATTTACATGGCGCAGAAGATTACTATGCCTTCAATGCCTTTATGAAGCAAACACTGGGTACAGACCATGTGGATGCGCGTGGTGATGGCAGCCAAATTGATGGGGTGAATCCGGCAGGCTACATTTGCCAAACACCCTTGGCCAAAATGCAGGAGGCAGATGTTATACTGCTGGTTGGCTGTAACCCACGGCACGAAGCGCCTCTATTGAATGTGCGTTTACGGCAAGCTGTTAAGCAGGGCGCCGAGGTTTACACGTTAGGTGATGTGCCAGATTTAACATATAAGGTTAATGCGCTGGGTGACTCTCCTGAAATACTCCTGCAATTGTTGGATGAACCGCACACCAGAAGGCTGTTCGTGCTTCCAAGGGGACCTGAAATACTCCTGCAATTGTTGGATGATGAAACGCACAGTTTTGCCAAAAAACTGAGAAAAGCGGAAAAGCCGGTTATTCTGGTGGGGGCAGGGGCGCTCGCCCGCCCGGATGGCCAGCAGATTTTATTCCATAGCGCACTGCTGGCTGAACAGTTTGGCC
>CAZDNZ010000158.1:0-1861 GCA_964506925.1 uncultured Pseudomonadales bacterium
GCACCAGCCCTCCATCCAAATACACTGCCGCCAAAATTGCCTCCACAGTATCTCCCAGAATACTCGGGTTCTCGGCACCACCACCGGCAGCCTCAAAACGGCTGAGCCGAATACAGTCCCCCAACTGCCACATGTCAGCCACCAGCGCCAGCGTTTCTTCTCGCACCAGTGCGGCATGAAAACGCGCCAGCTCACCTTCCGATGCTTGCGGGTGGGTGGTGTACAACCATGCGGCCACACATAAGTTCAGTACCCGATCGCCCAGAAATTCCAGGCGTTCATTGTGCTGTTTGCAAGCCGATTTATGGGTCAGGGCTTGCGCCAGCAACTGAGGATTTGTGAACGTATAACCCAGTTTAGCGGTCAGCGTCACGGGGGGTTACCTCCTCTGCGCGCAAGTTATTAAAAAAACGTTCCCAGCGAGGCCACCAGTTTTCATCCAACGACCACAGCATAAACTCAGCCCGCCCCATAATATCTTCCTTTGGCACAAATCCCCAGTTTGGATATTGCCAAAAGCGGCTATCCTTACTGTTATCGCGGTTATCGCCCAGAACTACATATTGCCCGGCCGGTACAGTCGTGGTGCGCACATCCATACTAGGCCGTTCGGGATCGTGCAGCACAAGGCGCTTCAGGCCATTCGGCGCAGTTTCGGCAAACATAGGTATATCACGCGCCCGCCCGGTAGGCGATGCATAAGCAAATGTACCCATTGGCTGATATTCAGCCGCTTGGCCATTAATATATAATGTTTTATCCTGATAACGAATGGTATCGCCCGGCACGGCCACCACCCGCTTGATAAACATGGGCACGCCAAGGCCAAAAAAGCTGCCCGGTAAATCTGAATTTTCATTTTTAAAGACCACCACATCGCCCCGTGCCACAGGCTGCTGCCACAGGAAAGTATCGGTAAGGGGTATCCGGTTACCGTACGCAAATTTGGAGACAAACAAAAAGTCTCCCACCACCAAATTAGGCATCATGGAGCCAGAGGGAATTTGGAAGGGCTCAAAAATAAAACCGCGTATACAAAAAAATGCAATAAACGCGGCAATCGCCAGCGATTTAATAAGATCCCAAATTTTTAATAAAAATGCCTGAAACATTTAGGCACATTAGCCGAAGCGCAGCCACCGCGCAAGTAAACCGTTGCCATGCTCAGCCGACCCCCTTTTACCCGCGCGAAACCCGCCTCTAACCCGCTATTTTCCCTCACTCCTGCCTAATTCTTTGTTTTCCTATAACTTTAAGCGGGTGGTAAATCTCAATACGGTCGCCATCGGCCACAAAAAAATCCAATGGTTTTAGGCGGCCAAAAATGCCAACCTTTTGTTTTTCCAAATTAATTTCCGGAAAATGCGCCAGTATGCCGCTAGCCAAAATCGCCCGTTCAATGGTTGTGCCCGGCGGCTGTTGAATTTTTTGCATAAACATTTGTTTTTCTTGTGAAAAATAGGCAATTGTGACGTTAATGCGGCTCATAGCCTACCCCCTGCCATGCCACCACCGCCGCGGCCGCAAAATCCTTTTCTATAGAAAGACTTAGCAAAAAATTAACGGCGCCAAACCGCTCTTGCGCCTCAGCCGAAAGCCGTACTTGTGGTGCCCTTTTTTGACCATTTATAATAATAATATCTTTAAAAGACAATTGCTTACCAATACCAGTCCCCAAAGCTTTTGCCACAGCCTCTTTGGCCGCAAATTTTTTGGCTAAATCCGCTGGTTTTCCCCGGAAATCCGGCATTTCTTCCCTATGTAGCAGCCTTGTGGGCAAGCGTTGTGGATAGGCTTCCAGCAAGACGGCTACCCGAGAAACACTACATAAATCAAGACCTAACCCCAAAAGCTGCATTAC
>CAZDNZ010000159.1:0-305 GCA_964506925.1 uncultured Pseudomonadales bacterium
GAGCTGTGCAAGTGAATACATTTCAAGCGTATTGGTTAATATCTCGTTGGTGGATAATCGCGAGCCGGAATCCAAACTAATATCAAATCGCCCGTATTGCGTCTGTAAATTGGTGAAAAGATTCGTCACTCCCAAATTAGTGATTTGCTCTGAAAATTCCTGCAACGCTCCCGCATTCGATAGACTATAGATAAGCGTCCAGTTTGTATCCACCGGATTCGCTTTGATTATATATGAGTAGGTGCGGGAAAAATCATTTTGAAAATCCAAATCCAAGACAATATTCTCACCTTTCTCGATACTAA
>CAZDNZ010000159.1:315-1824 GCA_964506925.1 uncultured Pseudomonadales bacterium
AGAAAGCATAGTCGTTATCCCCATAGCTATCCACTACTATATCAGGACGACTATTATCATCCATCTCATAGACCAATCTCGCGGAATCAATCGTCTCTCCTTTATAAGAAGACAAAATTACGTCTAATTGACGAGTAGCGTTTTGCTGATTGGTATCCGTAAATTCCGCGTAACTGTCAAACAATAGTTGTTTGGTTTCATTCGCGGCAAACTCAAGATACATTTCATTGGTGACTTCTGTTGTTATATCATTTGTACTGCTACCCTCTATCAGATATATAGCTTGAACCCACTCGGTAATTCCGCTATTCAATTTGAAAATATCATTTATCCCACGCTTGTTAGTCAAAAATAGGCTATACTGATTGCTGATCCCTTTCTCGATATCCAATGTCACTTGCTGTTGTTCAGGATCAGAGCTTTGCAAACCGGACCAATCCTTATCCTGATTAAGTATATCGGGGTCTCCGTAATCCACCAATTCGTAAGTAATTTTCGATTTATCAAATTTGTACCCCATCCAGGATTGCAAGCTCATATTCATAAAGAGCTTATCACCAACCGTATTGGTATAAGCATTTGTATGATCATATGGAATATACAGCACCGACTTCATCAATAATCGGTCCTCGGCGTCAATCGTTCTGACCCAATTATTGGTAACCGCCCAAGTAACATTGCTCCATGCCGCGCCCGTATAGTAATAATGCTCTAATGACCAGCTTTGCCTGTCGTTATAGGTTTTATTATAAGTAAATTCTTCGCCTTTTATATTTCCATTCTGGACGAAAGTAACGATCTCATTACTGTGCCCTATTTCCACGGCGACATTCGTTACCTGGAATATGGGGTCCGGAGTAGATTCTATCAGATTACTCCATGAGAAATTATTGCTGATATAAATATTAGGCTTCGACAAATCCGCTACTTTGTAATTTAGCTGAACCGTATCCGTATATGCTTGTCCTAATGAGATCAGGTTCATTTTGATGTTTTCCTGATGATTAGTGGACCATGTTGAATTAGAGGTTAACGACATGTTAACCATCACCGTGATCTCACTATTCATGTCGATCGTTGGATAAAAGTTACGATTGGTCATAAGAGTAGATATATTATTCGTAATGCCGTTAGTAATCAATAAATAATCAATCTCAAAATCGCTATGCGATGGAAAAGTACCGTATAATTTCATCGTTTCCGCTTTATCACTTCTGTCATTTTGAGCGCGAATCAATGTTTCGTAGTATCCTCCGTATTCTATATTAATATTCGTGTTCTGCACGAAAAGAAATGACTCTGTTTCTCTGATTCCATCTCCTATCGAATCGCTCACTACCAAATCCGGGTCTCCATTATCAACGTAAACCACTTGTATGCGTCCCATATCAAGCTTCTCTCCGAATTCAGACCTCTGAAGCATATCTACATTGAACACGCTATTTGTCGGCATAGTCGCGTTTGATTGAACCTCAACCGTCACCCTAAGTAATTGATTATCACCTGTAT
>CAZDNZ010000160.1:0-1787 GCA_964506925.1 uncultured Pseudomonadales bacterium
GCCCGAGGCGGTAACTTCAAGAGCCGACGCCGCTTGCTCGGCGGCCACGGCTTCGCGGAGAAGCTGTTCGGATTCGCTTGCCCGCCCCATTCGGTGCAGAAGCGCAGCGAGTTGCTGAGTAATGAGCAGCCGCTCTTGCGGCGACGGGTTCAACGACAGCAGGTCACGGCCCACGGAAAGCGCTTCCTCGTAAGCGTGAGTCCGAATCAGGCATTCGTACAGCATCTGCCCAATTCGCATGCGTTCATCGGCATCCGTAATTCTGGACAGCAACTCGCGCAGAATCGCCGCGGCTTTGTCGTAGGCCTTTCTGCCCATGGCCGCTTCGGCAACCGTGATGGTCTTCTCTGCTTCCTGTGGAGATACCTTCACGCCAGTCTGTTTCTGCCAGACATCCTCTGGTTCTGCTGCGGCAGGGCCGGGAGTCTGCGTCTTCTCGGGCAAGAGCTGTTCATGCGATGAAGCAACGGGGGGGCTCTGTGAACCCGGTTCTTGCGCGGGAGTCGACGGGGCGAAATTCGCGTGGCCAGATGGGCCGGCCGTACGATCGCCAATAGCGAGGCCCAGAGCGACACCAAGTCCGACTCCGACGGCCAGATATAGCAGCCCGCGCGTCTTCATTGCTGCACCACATACCAGGAGCCGGATTCCTCCGTACCGCGGACCGTGCCATCAATTCGTGTGCCGGAGCGTGTGCCCGAGTATCGCTGGTGCTGTTCGCCACTGTAGATCTCGAAAAAGACGTTGGTGCCGTCGTAGGAGTACGTCCCGGAATCGGAGCCCTTCAGTCGGGTGGTTGCCGTGAACGAGCCGTCCTCATTGAAGATGACGGTCATCGACCCATACCAGTCCTGCCCCTTCCATGTTCCGGCAATCGGCTCTGGACCCGCGGGTTCATCCGAGCCCCCGGAACCGCCGCCTTCGCACCCCATCAAGGCACACGCCAGCACGAGAGAGAGACCCCATGCAGCACGACTCATACCCACCCCCTGCTTCTACTAACTTCTTCGTTTGTCGGTCGCGCGACCCTCCATCCCTCACGACCGACGCATGAGCAAACACACCAAAATAGCAGCCACAGGGCAAATCTGTCTATTAGGGTAACTGTGTATTTTTGGGGTCAGGGAATCCCTGAGTCTGGCTTCACGATGTCCTACAAGGAGGGTGTGGGGGCCAGGGGCGGCAGGCGGGTGGCCGTTCCTTCGGGACGTTCGCCGTCCGGGGCGAGTTTGGCGGATGCGGACGTTTCGGGGAAACGTCCCTACCGGGCGCGAGCCTGCCGGTTACGGGCGGACAGGTTGGGGAAACGTCCCTACCGGGGGGAGCGCGGGTTCTCGGGGTGGGCAGGGGCGCGGTGGAATGCGTTGTCAGCTTCATTGGGTTGCACACGCGGTTGAACACCGGACAGCTGTGGGAGGCGGCCACGAGTTGGCTCGCGCGGCGGCGCGGGCAGCCGGTGGTGGTAGCACCGTACGTGTCACCCACGCCGACCGAGCTTGCTCAGGCGCTGGACGAGGCCGGCGCGCCGCACCGGGGGATGCAGCGCCTCGCCCTCCCCGACGGGTCCCGGACCGAGCGCGAGGTGCTGGTAGGCTGGGTGTACTGGGGTCTGACCGTGCACTTTGCGGGGGACAAGCTTCGGGCCGGCGGGCTCGACGAACCCGTGCAGCTCCACGGCGAGATAGAGTACAACGCACCGCGGAACAACGGGCTGTACGCATACATCGCCGAGACCAACGGACCCATGGCGGAGCAGGTGCCTGACCCCGCCCGCGCCCTCGCGGCGG
>CAZDNZ010000161.1:0-1759 GCA_964506925.1 uncultured Pseudomonadales bacterium
GCAAATGGTTTTTGCTTGCGCTGCGTCAGCCTTATGTACGCCAAAAGTACACGGCGTCTGACGTTCTCAGCAAAAAACCATTTTCGCTGGCGGCCTAGCGAATTTTGGGTTGGTTAGAGGCCGAGCTGCGGATTTTAATGGCTTGCGGAAAAGCGTGGTTTTCCTTAAGCAGAGAAACTTATATCCAAAACAAAAAAAAGCGTGGTTTTTTGTTTTGTCCCGGGGTTCAATTTGACCCTGCGGCGGTCTGTGACCATACCGCCGGCCGGACCTGTTCGCTAATCCTCTCCGCCATCTTTTGCGCAGCAAAATACGGCGGATCCGGCATAGCTAGCCCGCAAAGGCGGGCAGAGTATTAAAATTCTACTAGGCCGAGCTGCAAATGGTTTTTGCTTGCGCTGCGCCAGCCTTATGTGCCTCAGCTAGAGGTTGACTTTCTGCTGCTCTACCCTATTTAACGCATAGTGTAGCGTATAGTTATTGAGCTGCGCGTAAAATGAATTCAACCATACTAACAGGTATTAATAATGTTACATCGGCGCAACGGCCTTTTAAGTTTGCTAGCAGGCACTTGTGTGGCGGCCTGTGGTGGTGCTTATGCTGGGGACGTCAGAGCGAAAATGCCGCAAGTCGAGGAACCTTCAAATACAGCATTGCCAGTCGAGATTATATCCGGTCGTACCAAGGATGGTCTGCCGTTACCACATGGTGTAAAGCTGGATTTTGATGCACCTGTTATTGATTCAGCCAGTCTATATACATCAGGGGGATTTAGACTTTCATCCCATGACTTCTCCATGCCTTGGGGAGGCAAATGCCATGGTAAGGTAACAGGTGCTTTTGATGATTGGGCGGCAAACTTCCAGCGTTGGTCAGTGGGGTGTTCTCATCGGGCTACAACATTTTATGCAGCTGGTGGCATGCAAGATGGGCTTGAATGGCCAGATATAGTTAAGGTGAGCCAGCACTTAAAGCTGCCTGGTGGCTGGGGTAATATCAACGCAGCCTTATGGACCAAGCCAGAAACCAAAGATATGGGACTTGATGTAACGCTCAGCCGACTAGGCGATCATTATTTTTTGCCGCACGTATCCGGGAGGGTTAAGTATGATGATGACAATGTTTCAGGGGAATTAAATTTTCAAATTCTTCAGCTATCTTGGTAAAGATCCTTATCCAGCACCACAAATTCGCCTTTTACGCGGTCGCCAGCGCGGGTGAGCTGGACAATGCCATAAATATCGGCCATCAATTGCCGCCGCAGCACATTTAAGGCGGATTCTGGAATATCACCATTCAACATCACCCGATTCAGGACGGCATCAATGGCCACTGCCGGGCTGTTGGCGTGGATAGTGGCCATACTTCCCTCATGGCCGGTGTTAATCGCACTACAGAAGGCAAAAGCATTTTCTTTACGAATTTCCCCTAACAGAATCCGGTCGGGCCGCATCCGCAGGCAGGCATTTAGTAGCTCGCGGATTTCCTTCCCGTCCGGGTCTTTATTCGCGCCAGAAAAGAGGAGGGGCGTCCAGTTAGGGTGGGGGACGTCCAGCTCACGGACGTCTTCCATGGTAATCAGGCGCTCGTGGTCGGGAATATACTGCAAGGCCGCGTTCATAAAGCTGGTTTTACCGGTGCTGGTGCCCCCGCTGATAAGGATGGTTTTATTGGTTTGAATCGCTTCAATAATTTGCTGAATTTGATCCTCAGGAATGTCAAAGTCGTAAATAGAGAATGTTTTTTTAATATTCAGCCG
>CAZDNZ010000162.1:0-1729 GCA_964506925.1 uncultured Pseudomonadales bacterium
GCTGAATATTCAAGAAAAATATGATTAATAACTGATTATATTAAATATACCCGTAAAATTATAAAGCCATTGCTTTTTTATGGGTATTCTGTAATCTTGAGTATAGTACTAAAGTATTAACGACTAAAAAGGAGGCAATATGCACCTTTCAACACGCGGGCGCTATGCCGTTATGGCCATGCTGGACTTGGCAACACTGGAAAATGAAACGGAAAAACCCATTACACTGTCCGACATTGCAGCGCGTCAGCATTTATCTCTATCCTACCTCGAGCAGTTATTTGCGCGGTTGCGCCGGGCGGGATTGGTGCAAAGTATTCGGGGACCCGGTGGAGGGTATCGTTTAGCGAAAAAATGCGAAAGCACCTTTCTGGGCGAGATTATCCGCGCTGTGGACGAGCCAACCGACATGACCGGTTGCGGCAAACCAGCGGAAGGTGTGTGTCGGCCTGATGGCAAGTTCTGTAATGCGCACAAGCTATGGGTGAGCCTCGGTGCCCATATAGATGCCTTTCTGGACAGTATTTCACTGACGCAGGTTTTGGAAGATAGCATCGCACCGCCAGCTGGTTTTGCCGTAAAACCCGGACGCATTGCCGTGGAGATGAGCTCCAGCGCTTGAATTTTCCAGCATTCCGCGTTACATCACCAACATGACAACGCCAACCGACTTTTCCTTTCCGCCCCTTGTACCGGGTAAAAAGCCCGCTGACACGAAGGTTGTGGTGGCTATGAGCGGCGGGGTTGATTCCTCCTGCGTGGCGGCTTTGTGTAAAAATGCTGGCTATAATACCATGGGGATTACCCTTCAGCTGTGGGATTACCAAGGTGGCACCGATAGCCAAGGCAAAAAACTAGGCACCTGCTGCGCGCTGGACGATGTTTACGATGCACGCTTGGTTTGCAAAACCATCGGTATTCCCCACGAAACCCTCAAGATAGAAGCGGAATTCAAGGCTGCTGTTATAGACGATTTTGTGGATACCTACCTAGCAGGTGCGACGCCTATCCCTTGTGTGCGCTGTAATCAGCGGATTAAATTCGATCATCTGCGGGATTACACCCAGCATTTGGGCGCAGATGTGCTGGTAACGGGACACTATGCGCGTAAGGTGTGGGTGGCGGGAAAACCTTATATCCAGCAAGGCACTGATGCCCAGAAAGATCAAACTTATTATCTGTTTACCAGCACGCCAGAACAAATTGAGGCCATTAATTTTCCGCTGGGCTATACCACAAAGGATGTCACCCGCAGTCTGGCAAAGGATTTAGGCCTGCATTTGCACCAAAAAGCTGAGAGTTTTGACATCTGTTTTGTGCCGGGGAAAGATTACCGTAAAGTTGTTAAAAAGTTTGCGCCTGAAGCGGAAAAACCCGGCATTATCCGCCATATGGATGGGGTCGAAATCGGCCATCACGACGGCATTGTGGGCTATACTGTAGGGCAGCGCAAAGGCATTGGCGGCGGGCAGGGTGCGCCGCTGTATGTTATTGAAATTGATGCCGCGGCCAACGAGGTCATTGTGGGGCCAAAATCCGCGCTCAGAAAGACCTCTTTCACCGTGAAGGAGCTCAATTGGGTGTGGCCGCAACCGCCGCAAAACATGGAGGTTTTTGCTAAAATCCGCGCCCAGCATGTGCCTGCGCCAGCCACAGTGCATCAAATTGCGGCTGATCGCATTCAAGTGGATTTTCATCAGCCGGAAGAACAAATTTCGCCCGGTCAGGC
>CAZDNZ010000163.1:0-1694 GCA_964506925.1 uncultured Pseudomonadales bacterium
AGAGTCGGAGATGGTGCCCACCCGCACCCAATCTGCATGGGCGGTGGAGAATGTGACCAGTAGTACAGCAATAGCTAGAGAATGGAACAGAGGCATGTTTGATTCTTTTTATCATTAAACTTAGTTAGCATTTTAAGGAGCTGGCATGGAAAGTCAACATTTTGCATGCCTTTATCCGCTCGTCATCAGAACAAACAAACACCCCTGTGGCGTTTGGGCACAAAAAATTTAGCTGTTATTTTATTCTTGACAATTACACGCAAAAGTTGTAATATGAAAGTATTTTTAGAACACTTTTATCAATACAAATCTGCATGAAAAAGATGTTTTCTTAAAATGATCGCATAAAAAAAGCACCGTCGGCAGTTTGATCTGTGCCGACCCGCCTCGACCCTCATGCTACCCGCTTTCGACCCGCCATAAAGCTCTGAAATCCGGCATGCCGACCCGCCCCGACCCGCTTATACCCGCGTGGGGGGTGCGGCGCAGAAGGACAAACCAAGGGCGAGCAGCTGTGGGCATAATCTGCCATTTTTTCAGTGGCTTATGCAGCCGCAGAACGCTGAGCGTGACGGCATCCCACACATTGCCGCCAATGGCCATGATGCGCTCGTTCGGCAGATCTTGCTGCACCACAATATCGCAGTGTAAAGGCCGAAAAGTGCCGGTTTTATGGTCTTTTAGGTGCGTATAGGTGTTGCGGCTGGCGCGGTCGGCACAGATGATATCTCCGCGCTGGGGTATACCCGCATCTTTCAGCGAAAAAGCTTGCCAATTCATACTTTTACCTGCCAGTACATAGTTAAGATAGGTGCTGTGTGCCGCACTGCGCGGGAGGTCAGACTGGCTGATTTCTGCGGTTTTGAGCAAATAGCTGATAAAAGCGCTGCTCCAGGCATCGACCCAGCCAGCGTGGGGGGCAATCTGCCAAATCGCTTGCTGACGCTGAAGAAACTCGTCACCACGGGGCGTGGCCTGCCAATAGGCCTTGATGCGATCGTTAATGGCGGGATCGTCCTCTTTCGTGCCCAGCCGCAAAAGCCTTGGATAAATGCGGATTTCCGGGGTATTTCCGCCCGGAACATGCAGATTAAACACCTTGCCGCCCGGATAACGGTGGGTCTGGCGGCTGGATAAATCCAGCACTGGCGCGCCAAACGCCTGCCATTCGGTGTAGGCCGTTCCGATCATTTTTTCAAGCTGACCTTGGGCTATGGCGGGCAAAGCCCAAACGGCAAGGCAGAATATGAATATGTTTTTCAAGCGCTTTTCAATATTTTGCTGGGTACGGGCTGTTCACCGCTATAGTCGTAGAAGCCCTTACCGGTTTTTTTGCCCAGCCAGCCTGCATCTACGTATTTAACCAACAGGGGGCAGGGGCGGTATTTGGGGTCGCCCAGCTCGGTATGGAGGACACGCATAATGGATACGCAGGTATCCAAACCAATGAAATCGGCCAGTGTCAGGGGCCCCATGGGATGGCCAGCACCCAGCTGCATGGCGGCATCTAGGCTTTGTACATCGGCTACGCCATTTTGCAGGGCAAAGGCCGCTTCATTCAGCATGGGCAATAATAGGCGATTAACAATAAAACCAGGCACATCCTCGGAAGTTGCGACGATTTTGCCCATATTTTCTGCGGTGGTTTTAATGGCCTGATATGTCTCATTAGATGTGGCTAAGCCGCGGATAAT
>CAZDNZ010000164.1:0-1612 GCA_964506925.1 uncultured Pseudomonadales bacterium
GGCGTAATGGAACCTTGGTGCTCTGTTTGCGGGTTATACCATTCCACCGTTTGGCCTACTGGCACTTCCTGCGCTTGTGTTGCCGCCTGATTGTAATACTGGCGATCCGCGCGGGTTAGGTTCTGGGCAATTTGCTGTCCAGCCCAAGCACCCACTAAGGCGCCACCAATCGAGGCGGCAATTTTACCACCTCCTTCACCAAACTGGCTCCCCAGAAAACCACCGGCTATACCACCGATGACAGACCCCATCGTATCGGACGAAACGCCACCCTGCTGCCCCTGCTGGGCACAGGCTGCGGTAGCCAAGGCCAGCGCTAACAAAGGAAAATGCACAGATTTCATAATCATACCTTTCTTTACATTGTCGTTATTTCAATAAACGTAGCATAACTTGTATAACCTGCACAGCGTATACTTTTTTATATAAGCAGATGGTGGTATAATCCAAAAATGAAGAAGGTTCTGGCTTTTGAAACCAGCTGCGACGAAACCTCGGTGGCGCTGGTACATGTGGCACCGCAGGCTGCGGGGGCACATAAAGTCGTGGCGGAATCCACCTATACGCAGGTAAAAGAACACCTAGATTACGGTGGCGTTGTGCCCGAGCTGGCCAGCCGCGCCCACTTGGAACGCCTGCCGCTATTATTGGAACATGTCCTCAAAGAAAGTGGCGCCGCACTAAAGGATACAGACCTGATTGCAGCCACCACCGGCCCGGGCCTAACGGGCGCACTCCTGATGGGCAGCACCTTTGGCAAAAGCTTGGCACAAGGGCTGGATAAGCCTTTTATCAGCACCAATCATCTGGAGGGGCATGTTTTATCGCCCTTTTTAAGCGGTGAAGAAGGGTTTGATTTCCCTTATCTGCTTTTGTTGGCCTCTGGCAGCCATTGTCAGCTGATTGAAGTAAAAGATGTTGGACATTATCGCTTGCTGGGAACCACCCGCGACGATGCCGCCGGCGAATGCTTTGATAAAGCCGCACGGATGCTAAAACTACCGCGCTTTAGCGGTGCCGCCGTGGAAGAAGCCGCGCGGGAGGGCGACCCTTTCCGGTTTCCGCTGCCCATTCCCCATGTGCCTGATTTAGATTTTTCCTTCAGTGGCCTCAAAACAGCTTTGATGCGCGCCCTGCATAACCAGCCGCACCTGAGTAGCCAGCAAATAACCGATGCGGCCGCTGCACTACAGCGTGCTGTTGCCGTGCATCTGGCCAACAAGGTGGAGCGCGCCCTGCAACAAACAGGTTTGCCCCGTGTGGTTGTGGCCGGAGGGGTTGCGGCCAACAAAGAGGTGCGCGATGCCTTGCATACGGTCAGCACGCGGAATCAGGCTACTTTTCATGCGCCGCCGCTACATTTATGCACAGATAACGCCAGTATGATTGCCTTGGCTGCCGGGCTACGCTGGCACATGCAGCCGCAGGATGATATGCTCCTGCCCTTGGTTGTGCGCCCGCGTTGGCCGCTGTCAGATATCCAATTATTAGATATTCAGTTGTCAGGTATTCAATTTTCAGCAACTTCATAAGAGCAGGCACAATGGAAACACAAACCCACCATATCACTGTTTTAGGCGCTGGCGCTGGTGGCACAGCGTGGGGGCAAACT
>CAZDNZ010000165.1:0-251 GCA_964506925.1 uncultured Pseudomonadales bacterium
TGTATGGTTCGAAGCCAACCTGACTAAGTTCAGGATACTTTTCAAAAAGTTGATCGAATCCAAATTTTTCTGTGTTTTCCATTTGTGTTGAGCCTCTCCTATTTGTGTCGTTATATTATATGGGATGGCATAATAATAAATTCAACCAATTTTTACATTAATTTTATGATTTATGCAGCGAAACCAGAGTAATCATGAGGTTTATATAAGTTTAAGCTTTTATAATATCTTTAGTGCGTATAATTTTTTAT
>CAZDNZ010000165.1:261-1579 GCA_964506925.1 uncultured Pseudomonadales bacterium
GAGGATCATAAACGTTATGTACCGACTTTGCTCGCCGGACAGCATGTAACCTGCTGCCTTAGTCACTGGGCAGATGGTAAACTGCTGGACTGGCAAGATTCAGATGGATTTTATGCACCAAGTGTATAGCAGGATTCAGCGTTATCTGATAGTTTAAAGGTTATGGAACAACTCCCAACCGATTGGAATAAGCCACCTCCACAGAGTGCTTGGGGTCGCTTGCGGGATAATGCCATTACTGGCGTGCTGGTACTGGCACCGCTGGCGATTACGGTTTTTATTCTGTACAAAGTGATTACTTGGCTGGATAGCTGGCTGGTCGGGCTGGTGCCGCCCACGCTGCGGCCAGAGGAAATTCTGGGGGTGTATATTCCCGGCACCGGGCTGGTAGCAGGTTTTGTACTGGCCATATTTGCCGGATTTTTAGCGCGAAACTTTCTGGGTATGTATTTATTGGGGCTAGGTGAGCGCATTATGGCGCGGATTCCGGCGGTGAGCAGCCTGTATGGTGCAATTAAACAGGTACTAGAAACCCTCACAGCCTCCCAAACCGATGCTTTTCGGGAAGTGGTGTTGGTAGAATATCCTCGGAAGGGCACATGGGCTATCGGGTTTGTGACGGGCACGACCAAAGGCGAAGTTCAGCGCCTGACGGATAGCGAAATGGTGAACGTATTTGTGCCGACCACGCCTAACCCGACCTCTGGCTTTTTACTCTTTTACCCCAAAAAAGAATTAGTAAAACTGGATATGACCGTGGAGCAGGGGGTAAAAATGGTGATATCCGGCGGGATTGTGGTGCCGAAGACGTAAGATAGTGTGCCCTTGTTTCTAAATTCAAGCTGGCTTACGCTGTATAAAAAGGAAAAGAAAGAAAAACCATGACAACCTACGATTATGATTTGGCCGTTATTGGGGCCGGGCCCGCTGGCTATGTGGCCGCTATTCGGGCGGCACAGCTGGGCATGAACGTCTGTTTAATAGAGGGGCACAGCGCTTTGGGCGGTACCTGCTTGAATGTCGGGTGTATACCCAGCAAAGCCTTGCTGCATGCCAGCGAGAAGTTTCACGAGGTGCAGCATGGCTTGGCCAGTATGGGGATTGAAGCCGGTGCACCAACCCTGAACCTGAAAAATATGATGGGGCATAAGGATGGGGTGGTGAAGAAACTCACCCAAGGCCTAGCTGGCTTGATGAAAAAAAATAAAGTGACGGTTAAACAGGGCTGGGGGCAAATTACCGCACCGCATGAAGTGACTATCGATAAAAAAGATAAGGTGACGGCGAAACATATCCTAATTGCTACTGGTTCCACGCC